>DATANL010000446.1:0-3253 GCA_036266295.1 Pyrinomonadaceae bacterium
CGTCCTCTTTCGTACTCATGATTAAGACGCGACACAATCGTCACGGTTTAGACAAATCTGCCCGGCTCGGGCTTGGCTCGTTCATAAGTCTGCCGGTGGAAATCTATGATGATCACGTACGGTTTTCAGCCGCAAAGACTCTGCCGGTCGTATGAATCTGCGCCGCGTTGACGATTATAGTGGCGCAGAAAGAACTTCACCGTTGCTCGAAGCAAAGTCTGCGCCACCCGCCGGCGCTGGCACGCGAATCGCCGATTCTTCTGGCGACGGATCATGGCTGAGCTGAAAGACAAGATAAAGATCGCGCTCGATGAGAGCCGCATGCTGGTGCTCGGAACGCAGATTCTGTTGGGGTTCCAATTTCGTTCGGCGTTTGAGCCCGCCTTCGAACAACTTCCCAAGTCCTCTCAGTATTTGAAAATGTTCGGACTGATGATCCTTTTGGTCGCCATCACCCTAATCATGGCGCCCGGTTCATACCATCGCATTGTCCGCGCCGGCAGTGATGCCGAAGACGTCCATCAGTTTGCGACCACAATGATGGACGTGGCGCTGGTTCCGTTTCTACTGGCGTTCGCTCTCGATTTTTATATTTCGCTGGGAAGAATTCTGGGGACGGCCGGAGGTTTGATAGGCGGAGCGAGTGTCGCTATCACTTGCATGGTTTTCTGGTACGGACTGGGTTGGCTCTCACGATCGCGCAAAAACCCACGCAAGGAGGGACAGCAGGTGCAGCAGACGCCACTGAAAACGAAGATCGATCAGGCGCTGACCGAAGCACGAGTAGTTTTGCCGGGCGCGCAGGCCTTGCTCGGGTTTCAGCTCGTCACGATGTTCATGGATGGATTCGAGAAGTTGCCGAATGTTTCGAAGTTTATTCACATCGGCAGTCTGGCACTGGTCGGCATGACAATGATTCTGCTGATGACTCCCGCGGCTTATCACCGAATCGCCGAACGTGGCGAGGACACCCATCGAGTGCATCAAGTGGCGAGCATATCTCTGATGGTCGCAATGATCACACTGCCTCTGGGAATTTGCGGTGACGTCTACGTCGTCATGGAGAAGGTGACGCAATCAGTCGCGACTTCGGTGACGTGCGCGAGCGTCGCGCTCGCGATCTTTTACGGCACGTGGTTTGGATTTACGACTTTCCGGCGATCTCAAATCGAACAATAAGCTGACATCAAGGAGGAATGAAAATGCCAAGAGGTGACAAGGACAAATATACGGACAAAGAAAAACGGCAGGCGCGCCACATCGAAGAAGGATACGAGGAGCGTGGCGTGTCGGAAGATGAAGCGGAACGTCGCGCCTGGGCGACCGTTAACGCCGTCCACCATGGCGGCGAGAAGCCTGGCGGCGGCGGCTACGGCCGTGGTGAAAATCATGAGCCGATGAGAAAGGGCGGCCGCAAAGGCGGTCGGCATTGATCCGGATAGATACGTTCAAAGGTTGGGCAACGCCATCGGTGGCCGGTAGTAGTCCGCCCAAACCACAAGCAACAAACAAAGGAAGGGCACTAGCGTTGCTTGTCAATTAATCCCGCTGTCGGGTCGTGTGTTTGCGTTCGATTAGCTAACGATTTCAGTTTGCCGCCAGTACCAAAGCGGAACAAGCCCTCGACATTATTCCCCTGAGAAAAGGAAGGATTTATGTGGCGAAAGATTATTGATTTCGCGGCGCCGATACTTGTGGCGACGCCTCTGTTAATTCTGGCTTGTTCGTCGGCGAAAGACAGCAATAAATTCGCGACCAACGCCGCCCAGGGAGGCATGGCCGAAGTCGAACTGGGCCGGCTGGCGACCCAACGTGCGGGCGATGTTTCGGTGCGCGAGTTCGGGGCCCGCATGGTTGCCGATCACAGTCGGGCGAACTCTGAGTTGAAATCCATTGCGGGTCAGAAAGGAATTCAACTTCCAACCGAGCTGAGCTCAGAGCAGAAGTCTGAAATGGACAAGCTATCAAAAATGTCCGGAGCCGAATTCGACAAAGAGTACATGTCCGCAATGTTGAAGGACCATGAAACCGACGTAAAGGACTTTGATACGCAAGCCAAGGAAGGCAACGATCCGGAAATCAAAGCCTTCGCCGGCAAGACGCTGCCAACTCTCCAGCAACATTTGCAGATGGCCCAGCAGGCGGCGCAAAAAGTCGGCGCCAAATGAGATGTCTGCGACCCGGTGCCGAAGCAGGATCAGCCTTTAGGAATGAGGTGCGGTCAATCTGTGTCAGAACCGCGAGCGGTAGCGACCGGATCAAGAAGTCCCGCTGGGTTTCTGAAGGTTACTCATGATCCGGTGGCTACCGCTCGCGGTTCTGACACGATACCGATATTCGATTACCCAATTATGTTATCGCCTTAATTAAGACAACTCCGCGACGATCGATAAAAATCGACAACAGACCTTGCCTGAGATACAATCCCACGCATGAAACGCTCGGGAATTGCCGATCTGCCGCTGCATGGCGGGCGAGTGCCTGAATGGTTGGCGCAGCGCATGACGCGACTCGGGACGGCGATTACCAGAGCGATCGTCTACGATTACGGGAGCTCCGCCTTTCTCTCGCGGCTCAGCGATCCATTCTGGTTCCAGGCATTCGGCGCAGTGATGGGAATGGACTGGCACTCGTCCGGCATCACCACCTCAGTGATGGGCGCGCTGAAACGCGGGCTTCCCTCCAGCGCGGACGAACTCGGCCTGTACATCTGCGGCGGCCGCGGCCGGTTCTCACGGAACACGCCGAATGAATTGCGCTCGTTGTCCTATCGTCTCGGCTGCGATGGCGAGGCGCTGGTGCGCACCAGTCGTCTGACCGCGCGCATCGACAACAATGCGATCGCTGACGGCTTTCAAATCTACCTGCACAGTTTCGTCCTCGCGCGAAACGGCGAATGGGCGGTCGTGCAACAGGGACTGAACGATCAAAGCGGCCTGGCGCGGCGATATCATTGGCATTCGGCCTCAGTCAAAGATTTTATTGCCGAACCTCACACCGGAATCGTGGGCGCGCACCAGGGAACGATCATGAATCTGGTCGACGCCCATGCGCAGCCGGCGCAAAGTGCGATGCTAAGTCTCACGCGCGAGCGCCCCGAAAAAGTAGTGCGCGAGGCGACGACCATCCGACGCCGAACGATTGACCAGCCACCGGTTGTCTCCCGGTATTTACGCATGCCCGCACATCACGAAGTGCGCGAGGATGACGTTGACTTGAAGCGACTCGGCGCGGTGCTGGCGATAGCTTATGA
>DATANL010000447.1:0-7372 GCA_036266295.1 Pyrinomonadaceae bacterium
ACTGCGGACGAGCTGCGCGTACAGATCGATTCAATGCAAAGGATTGAGCTGCGCGCGCTCGGCCGCACGGCTGCCAGGATCGATCAGGAGCTGGCGCTCGATGCCGAGCACCCGAAGATTTCAGTCGGCAAGGAACGGGCAAAACGGCAGCCACTGTTTTTGTTCCCGCACGAACACATCCCATCTGATCAGCACATCCCATCTGATCGTTTAGAGTCGGGACTTGTCCCGACAGGCCGCACAAGTGCGGCCTCTAAACAGAAAGCGCAGAGTGGAGAGATCGACTGGAAGGCGCAGTCCGTCATGCGCTACCACGGCCGCTTGCCCGATCTGGCGCGCGACGTGATAGCGCGCCACACGAACAATCAAGCAACCACGCTGTTCGTGATGCCGAGCCGAGGTCTGGCCGAACGGGTCACCGAGATTTTGCGCGAATATGACGTCAACGCGCGGCTCACATCTTTCGATGATTCGTCTGACTCGTCGTCGTTCGATGCGGTTGTCACTTCCGGCAAACTCTCCGGAGGGTTCGAGTTGCCGGCGGCGCGTTTGGTCGTTCACGTCGAAGCCGATCTCTTTGACGAAGCGGCTGAGCCGGCGCTGGAACGGCGCGCCACCGCAGTCAAACGCGAAAAGAAACGAAGGGCCCGCGCGGCGGCATTCCTTTCCGACTTTCGTGACTTACGAGTTGGCGATTATGTCGTCCACATCGATCACGGCATCGCGCGATTCGGCGGATTGGTAACGCTCGATCTCGGGCCGGCCGAAACTCAGGCCACCACGGCGATTAATAAGCCGCGTTCGGAATTCATGCTGCTCTATTACGCGGACGAAGCGAAGCTTTACGTTCCCGTCGAGCGGCTGGATCTGGTGCAACGCTATTCGAGCGCTGAAGGCGCGCAGCCGTCACTCGATCGTTTAGGCGGACTGGGATGGCACAAGACCAAAGCCAAAGCGAAGCGCGCGATGCGCGATATGGCCGATGAACTCCTGCGCCTGTACGCTGAGCGCAAGCTGGTCCATGGCCACGCCTTTCCGGCCGATAGTCCCTGGCAACGCGAGTTTGAGCAGGGATTTGAATACACCCTGACGGCCGATCAGGAAACGGCCATCGACGATGTAAAGAACGACATGCAAACGCCGACGCCGATGGACCGACTCCTGTGCGGCGATGTCGGTTACGGCAAAACTGAGGTGGCCATGCGCGCGGCGTTCAAAGCCGTCATGGATGGTAAACAGGCCGCCGTGCTGACTCCAACCACGGTCCTCGCGTATCAGCACTTCGACACATTTCGCCAGCGTTTTGCACCCTTCCCGGTAAAAATCGAATTGCTTTCCCGCTTTCGCAGTTCGAAAGAACAGAAGGACGTGGTGAAGCGCGTCGAGTCAGGCGAAGTCGACGTCGTCATCGGCACACACCGGATGCTCTCGAAAGATGTGGGGTTCAAAGACCTGGGCCTGGTGGTTGTCGACGAAGAGCAGCGTTTTGGCGTCGCCCACAAGGAACGACTGAAGCAACTGAAAAAAAGGGTCGATGTGCTGACGCTTTCAGCCACGCCGATCCCGCGCACGCTGAACATGTCTCTCAGCGGACTGCGTGACATGTCTTTGATTGAAACTCCGCCGAGCGACCGGCTCGCGATTCAAACTCAGGTCGTGCAATCGTCCGATGCGGTAATTAAATCAGCCATCGATTTGGAGCTCGCGCGCGGCGGCCAGATTTTCTTTATTCACAATCGCGTCGAGTCGATCGAGACCATTGCGGCACTGGTCAAGCGTCTGGTTCCACCGGCGCGCATCGCGGTCGCGCATGGGCAGATGAATGAGAAAGAGATGGAGAAGATCATGCTCGACTTCATCGCCTTCAAGTACGACGTGCTGGTGGCGACGACGATTATCGAAAACGGCATCGACATTCCGCGCGCGAATACGATGATCATCAACCGGGCCGACAACTACGGCCTATCTCAGCTTTATCAATTGCGCGGCCGCGTGGGGCGGTCGAACCGGCGGGCGTACGCCTATCTGCTGATTCCGGCTGAACAGGAATTGACACCGATTGCGCGGCGGCGATTGTCAGCGATTCGTGAGTTCTCAGATTTGGGCGCCGGGTTCCGCATTGCTGCGCTCGACCTGGAATTGCGCGGCGCGGGTAACCTGCTCGGTGGGCAACAGTCCGGTCACATGGATGCGCTCGGCTTTGATCTCTACACGCAGATGCTCGAGCGGACGGTGGCCGAGTTGCGCGGCGAGCAGGTCGAAGATGAAACCAGCGTCACGCTCAATCTGGGCGTCGACGTCGCCATTCCCGAAACGTACATCAGCGACATGGGCCAGCGGCTGCGCGCTTACAAACGGGTTTCATCCGCGCGCGACGAAGATGCGCTCGCCGCGATTCGCGCTGAGACTGAAGATCGTTATGGCAGGATTCCCGAATCGGTGGATGCCCTGTTTGATTATGCGCGGCTGCGCCAGGCGGCTGAGCTGGTCGGCGTGATTTCGATCGACCGCACCAAAGAAGGCATCGCCATCAAGCTGACTGAGAAGGCCCGGGTGGCTCCCGAGAAACTCATGGAATTGATTCACATGCGCGAAGGCGCGAACTTTACTCCGAATGGCGTCCTGCGGCTGGAATTGAGCGAAGACGAGAAAGACGAGGTGCTGGCCGTAGCGCGGCGGGTGCTGCTGCAAATTCGCGCTGAAAGTTAGCGTGTCAGAACCGCGAGAGGCGGCGACCGATCAGGCCGGATCTCGGAAAAACCACAACAAACGCTGACTATCCCGGTATCACTTGATCGTCGGTACTGCTGCGGGTTCTGATGCGCCGCGGCTTTTCCCGGGGCCCTTTCTATGCGATTATTGCAACCACAGTCGGCGCTTAGTCATCTGTATAGTTGCTGTCCGAATCCCGTCGTTTTAGTCACACAAAAGGAAGCTATGAAATTCGTGAAATTAACCCTGATTGCCGCGCTTTTTGTTATCGGCGCGAGCTTTATGTCGCCTGCCGTGGTTCGCGCCCAGGAGGGCGAACCCGTCGTCATCGATGAGGTTATCGCCCAGGTCAATGACGGCATCGTTACGCTCTCGCAGTGGAAGCGAGAAATGAACGAGCGGGTCCAGACCTCGGTCCAGGCCGGGATGGCCAAGGACCAGGCTCAAGCCGAAGTCGAAAAAAGAAAGTTCGAGCTGATCGCCATCCTCATCAACGAGCAGTTGCTGTTACAGAAAGGCAAGGAGCTGGAGTTCACGCAAAAGGTCGAGGATGAAGTCAACCGGCGCATGCTGCAAGTCGCCAAAGAGAACAACATCAAGACCATCGAAGAGTTGTGCCGCGTGATGAAAGAAAGCGGGATGAGTTGCGAGGACACTCGCCAGACGATGCGAATCGAGATCATGAAGCAGGCCGTCCTGGAATCAGAGGTCGACTCAGTCGTGTTCTATCGATGGAGCACCGACGAACTGCACAAATATTTTGACGCGCACAAAGCCAAGTTCATCAAGCCGGAATCGGTTGATCTTTCTGAAATCTTTCTGGGCCTCGCCGGCAAGCCTGAGGCCGACGTAAAAGCGCAGGCCGAAAAACTGGTGGCCCAATTACGTGCCGGCGCTGACTTCTGCACACTGGCGGCGGCGTACTCTGAGCGACCGGCCGGCGGGGATGGAAAGAAGCCCTGCAAGGTAGGGTCGTTCCAGGCGCCGGATCTTCGTCCTGATATAGCTGCGGCAATCAAGGACGTGAAAGCCGGCGGCATCAGCAATCCTCTGAAGACCGATGAGGGTTATCAGATTCTCCGCGTCGACGTGCGCAACGCGGGCAGCAACGCCGCCGCCTTCAACGAAAACCAGGTGCGTGGGGCGATGACCGAAGAAGTCATCGAAAAGGAACGCGAGGCTTATTTGCAAAAGCTGCGCAACGACGGCTACATCAACATCGCGGCTACCTATAAAAAAGATGTCGAGCCGCTCTTGAAGATCGTCCCTCCCGCCGCCGCCATCAGAAAAGACTCGACGAAAAAGTCAGAAGGCAAAGGCAAGATCCTCGGCATCTTCCCAAAACCGTAGAACAGCAAGGATGAAGGATGAAGGCGGAAGGATGAAAACATTCATTCATCCTTCATCCCTCATCCTTCGGCTTTGCTGTTATGCGTCTCGATCTGTTTCTCAAACTTAGCCGGCTCTGCCCGCGTCGTTCAATTGCTCAACAGCTTTGCGACGCGGGTTTTGTGTTGCTGAATGGCCGCGCCGCTAAATCGGCGCACGCGGTCAAGGAAAACGACCTGATTACGGTGCGGCATCGGCATCGTGAGACGACAGTTCGGGTGACGTCCGTGCCGGCCGGGCGCAACGTGTCCCGCCAGGCAGCCAATGAAATGATCCATGTGATCGCTGAACGCGATCTCCCAGCCGATATTTAACTTCGGACTACGGCCCGAGCTCCCCGGTTTCTCCGACGCCCGCACTAACCCGCGCCCGGACTGTGAGCATCCACAGACACTTCGCGTCCCGGTTCATGGTAAATGATCAGTGACTCGGAACTGTCGTTTGTGATTGGGTGTCTACCGACGAGAACAGATAGTGCCCAGTCGTTAGCCCAGGATGATCCAGCGAAGAAGCGCACTGATATTCATTGTCCTGCTCGCCGCCTCTCTCACGGGCGGCAACGTCGGCTCGGGGTATTTCGGGGCACCGGGTTCAACCCGAATTACGGACGATGACGCCCTCGGCATTACGCAGAACCTGCGGCATTCCGTGGCTCTGCCATTGCCGCTAGCTTCGCCGCGCATCCTGGTGAAGAAAGCTGAAAGAAAACTTTTTCTGTATTCGGGAAGCACGTTGGTGCGAACCTATCGCATCGGGCTGGGCCTGAGCCCTGTGGGCGACAAAGTTCGGCAAGGCGATCGACGAACGCCGGAAGGCGACTTCTACATCTTCACCAAGAACGATCAGAGTGCCTTTTATCTTTCACTCGGCATCAGTTATCCGAACGCTGCGCACGCCCAACGCGGACTGCGCGACGGACTGGTCACCAAATCGCAATACGACACCATTATGCAGGCCCTCGAGGCGCACAAAACGCCGCCGCAGAACACAAAACTCGGCGGCGACATTTACATTCACGGTAACGGCGCGGGCAGCGATTGGACCTGGGGGTGCGTCGCTTTGGAGAATGAAGACATCCGCGAATTATTCAACGCCGTCGCTGTGGGAACACCGGTGACCATCAAGCCTTGATCTTGTCCGCAACCGATTACGTAAGTCTTGCCCGATCCGTCCGATAATCGAGCGCCGATCCACTTTATCGAATAGTTGCGGCGATCGGTTTATGAGAGAAATTACGAACCGCTGAGAAAAATCGCGGTTGTCGCTCGCCGCCTTCAGCTGGCATGTAGGTTGCTGTAATCCTGCTGATTCTCAACCAGGGAGTGCAATCATTATGAATATCCTCAGCAGCTTCTTCGCCGATGATTTGGCGATTGACTTGGGCACAGTCAACACGGTCATTTTCACGCCCGAGCAAGGTATCGTTTTGAACGAACCTTCCATTTTGGCAATTCATAAATACAACCGGGAAGTTCTCTCGGTGGGTTCTGAGGCGCTGAAGCTTCTGGGTCGCGAACCTAACGACACGGAAGTCCATCGCCCGATCAAGCGTGGCACGATCGATAGCTTTGAAATTTCACAACTGTTTCTGCGGACGCTGATCAGCCGCGTGCAGCATCACGATCATCCGAAACGAAGTCGTCTGGTGATCGGCGTGCCGGGATCTTCAACGCCGCTGGAAAAGCGTTCGGTGAAAGATGCGGCGCATGATGCAAAGGCCGGCCGCGTCGACTTGATTGACGAAGGACTGGCGGCGGCGTTCGGCGCCGGCTTGGATTTTGAAAATGAACAGGCGCGCTTGATTGTCGACATTGGCGGCGGCACGACCAACATTGCCATCCTCGCGTCGGGCGGCGTGGTCAATTCCGTCAGCATCCCGGCGGCCGGTAATGCGATGGATGAATCCATCCGCGACTATCTGCGGCTCCGTTATGCAGTTAATTTTGGCGAGCGCACCATTGAGCGCGTTAAGCGCGAGCTCGGTTCTGCGTCCGCCGATCAGTGGGACACGCACCTTGATACGGAACAGGAAATCGTCGGCAAGCAACTGACCAACGGGGCGGCGTTGCCTGTGTCAATCAGCGCGCGCGAGGTTCGTAATGCGGTGCAACCGATCGTGGCGGAGATCATTTCGGCGGTGCGCCGCGTGATCGAAGATGCTTCGCCCGAAGTTACCGCGGACATCTATTATTCCGGTGTGATTTTGACGGGCGGCGGCGCCTTGCTGCACGGCATGAGCCAGCGAATGCAGGGCGAGTTGAACCTGAACGTGACTGTGCCGGAGGATCCTCTGGCCACCGTAGCTCTCGGCGCCGGCCGTCTGCTCTCCGATCCGGAGCGGTTGCAACGCGCCTCGCTGCGGCTGGACGCGCCCGCGTGGGAACAGGCCGATAAACTGGTCGTCAATTGGTAAGACGGGGGACGCTAGTGACTGGAGCGTAAGCGTCCCGCTTGCCCTACTGTCATTAACACCACCGGAAGAAAGCAAGCGGGAAGCTTGCGCTCCAGTCTCAAGAGTCACATGAGGTAAAATCTCGTGTGGCTTTTTCATGAGCGAAATCAAACCATTCAAGATTCGCGATATCGAAATCAATCCGCCGCTGGTGCTCTCGCCGATGGCGGGTGTGACTGATATTTCGTTTCGCCGTTTGTTGAAGGCGCGCGGGGGAATCGGTTTGACCGTCTCTGAATTCATCTCGGTCGAAGGCCTGACGCGAAACAATCCGAAATCGAAACGGCAGATGCGCTTTTACGAAAACGAGCGGCCCTTTGCCGTGCAGATTTTCGGCGGGCAACACGAACGCATGCGCATGGCGGCAGAGATGGCCGAGGAAATTGGCGCCGACATACTCGATATCAACTGTGGCTGTCCGGCGCCGAAAGTTGTGAAGCACGGTGGCGGATCCGGATTATTGCGTGACTTGCCACGACTCGAAACCATTCTCAAAGAGATCAAGAAAGCCATCACGATCCCGCTGACGATCAAAATCCGCGCCGGCTATTCCGAATCAACCATCAACGCAGTCGAGACGGCCCGGCTGGCCGAAGACTGCGGCGTCGAGCACATCGCGCTGCACGGCCGCACGAAGGAACAAGGTTATCGCGGCCTGGCGAATTGGGATTTAGTGAGCGCGATCAAGCAAGCCGTGAAGATTCCGGTGTCCGGAAGCGGAGACGTGACCACGATCCAACAGGCATTCGATCGTTTTCGCGATACGGGCTGCGATGGTGTTTTGATTGGCCGCGGCGCCATGGCCAATCCATGGATCTT
>DATANL010000448.1:0-5566 GCA_036266295.1 Pyrinomonadaceae bacterium
ATTGTGCAGTTAATACCCACCCGCTAACGCAGGTGGTACTGACAGCGCCGCAACGGCGAGCTTATGAAATTCGCGACGAACGCCGTTGATGTTCGCGAAGGGCAATGCGCGCGCGTGAGTGCGATTGGTGAGTAATATGAAAACGCGTTCAGCCTGCGCGTCAATCCAACAACTCGTACCGGTGAATCCCGTGTGGCCGAAAGCGTCCGGAGGCAAACTTTGTCCTGCCGTCGAATCTTTGGTGGCCGCAAGTTGCCAGGCGAATGATCGCGCCTCGTTCAAATCGCGGGTCATGTTCTGGCGAAACAACTCGCACGTCTCATCGCTCAGCAACTGTGATTGGCCGGCGATGAACTGGTTCGCGATGGTGAGAGTCTCAGGGGCCGTAGAAAACAAACCGGCGTGGCCGGCGAAGCCACCGAGAAAGAAGGCATTGCCGTCGTGCACCTCGCCCCAAACCGTGCCCTCGCGCCATTTGCCATACTGCTTTGACGAAAAATCGCGCTCACACATATCGCGCTCATAAGCGTTACCGTTTTCGCACGCGGCGATGCCGGTGCGGGCCGCTGCCTCTGGGTTGAAAAAGGTGTGGGCCAATCCGAGTGGTGTGAATATTTCTTTTGCAGCCAGAACGCTGAGATCAGATCCGCTCAATCGTTGAAGAAGAAAACCTAGCAGGATGAATCCGAGGTCACTGTAAATGACACGTTCATCGGGCCCCGCTTGCAATAACTCGGCTGCGATCGCTGCGAGGACTTTGTCCCGATTCTCTGCCAGCAGATACAACGGTCGCCAGGCCGGCAGTCCCGACGTGTGCGTTAGCAGATGTCGGATGGTGATGCTCGACTTGTCTGGCCGACCGAACTCGGGCAGGTAATCGGCAACCGCATCGTCCAACTTTAACTTGCCGGACTCTGCGTAACGCGCACACAACAGACCCGTGACCAGTGGTTTGGTCAGCGAGGCCAGATCGTAAATCGTCTCTGGCGCCGCGGCGATCTGTTGCGGCTCGCGCACTGCATCGCCCAAAGCATCGGCGAATACGGGTTCGCCTTTTTCGGCGACGAGATAAACCGCAGAAGGGAAGTCGCCCGCGTGAATGCGTTCGCGCAGCAAAGAAGAAATTGAGTTGTGACGTTTTATCGGAATGCCAGCATGTTAGCGCATTCATTCATCGCGCTGGAAGGTTACAGTCACTGACTTCGGCGTCCGTTTTGTTGTTGCCGGACAATGTCGATGAACGCGTCGAGACGTTTGTCGGTGTGGGCGATGGATTCTTCGGTGCGGCGTTGAGCTTCAGCAAGGCGAGTCATGGCATTTGCCAACTCAGACATGTTGTTCGTCAATTTCTGATGGGATTCCATTCTTACGCGACGCTCTCGACGCCCGGCTCGAACGAATAGTTTCGTAAATCTCTCAAGCCGGGCCAGACGAATGTCATGTTTTTCGTCATTAGCAGCAAGGCGCGCCAGCGTCTCGACGATGAATTCCATCTGGCGTTCCATCTGTTCGTTCGTCATCTGAGGTACGCAAAGGCTGCGCGAGTCAGATATTACCAGCGATTGCCATCAAGAAAAAGAGTCGTGAGTCGGGGCAATGACGTGACGTGACTTCTGGGCTTTTGCGGTTTTATGTCGGCGAAATCGCCGCTGCAATTCGCACCGTGTGCTCGTGAATCTGTTCCAAGGTGCGAAGCGCCAGAGACAGCGCACGGCGTCCATCTTCTCCCGACACACTCGGCCGGCTGCGATTGCTTGCGGTATCCAGGAACGATTCGATTTGCGCGCGTAATGGTTCGACTTCATTTACTTCGAGCACCTGTGTGCGCACGCCCGGCCACGGGCTCGTGGCTGACGGAGCCAGATTACTGATCGAAGCGTAGTTGGTGGCATAGTCGATCACGACGTAATCGCGCGGCTGAAAGAAACGCATCTTGCGAATCTTTTCGGTGCCGACGCGGGACGCAGTGATGTTGGCGACGGCGCCGGTAGCGAATTCAATGCGCGCGTTCGCGGCATCGACGCGGTTAGTGAGAATCGGAATTCCGACGGCGTGGACGTTCGTTACTTCGACGTCCTCTCCGACCAGCCACTGGACGATGTCGAGATCGTGAATCATCAAGTCCAGGACGACGTCGATATCGAGTGAACGAGCCGTGAATTGACCCACCCGATGAATTTCGAAATAGACAGGCGCACGAACGTGTGGCCGCAAAGCGATCATCGCCGGATTAAATCGTTCAGTATGCCCGACCTGAAGAATTGAGTTGCCCTGTCTGGCAGTTGCGATCATCGCGTCAGCTTCCGCGATGGTTGGCGCGATCGGTTTCTCAACGAG
This sequence comes from Pyrinomonadaceae bacterium, assembly GCA_036266295.1. Taxonomy (GTDB): domain Bacteria; phylum Acidobacteriota; class Blastocatellia; order Pyrinomonadales; family Pyrinomonadaceae; genus UBA11740. The sequence goes on from DATANL010000448.1 coordinate 2,338, forward strand.
GCAATGAATGCCTGCGCCAAGAAGCCCGCAAGCAATTTCAGCGTGCGATTCGGTGGGAACTGCGAGGCTGACGGCGTCCACGTTGCCGATCAAATCACGCCAATTTGAACTCGACGCGACCTGGTGCTCGTTGGCGATTTCAGCGCCGCGTTTTTGATCGATGTCGCAGACGCGAACAAATTGAGAACGGCCTTCATGCGCGAGCGCCGCGTGAATGCGCGCGTGCTGTTTGCCCAGATGGCCGACGCCGATGACTGCGGTTCGAAGCATAGAAGAGATTAGAGGTCAGAGGTTAGAGATTAGAATCGAGCGAGTAAGTTTTCGTTATTGTCCTAATTTGAAAGTCTACCTATTCAAGGGCGTTCAAAGATCATCTTGTATTTCCACTTCGCCATATCTGGTAGCTTTGTCGCGCAAGTTGAAATCGTCAGCCAATCGGCATACTTTCGACAGTCGGCCAGACCTTGGGTTACGAAAAACAAATTTTGGATCGACTGACCTCTGATCACTGCCTTGTCGCGACTATACTTGCAACGTTCAATGCTTGCCAAGCGAGCCTGGCATCTCCTCTTCATCACTATTGCTGCGTTTTATTTTTGGGGACTCGGGTCGTTTTCCCTGGTTGGCCCGGACGAGCCGCGCTACGCCGAGGTCGCCCGCGAGATGCTGATGCGGCGAGATTTCATTACGCCGACGCTGGGCGGTCTCCCGTGGTTCGAGAAGCCCCCGCTGTTGTACTGGATGATGATGCTGGCATATCGCGTTTTGGGTGTAAGCGAGTATGCGGCGCGAGTTGGCCCAGCGATCTGCGGACTGGTCACTGCGGCATTTATTTTTTGGCTGGGCCGTACAGTCTCTGACGATGAGAGCGTCGATGGTCGTTCAACTATCGGGCGATGGAGTTCGCTCGCCTGGCTATCCAGTTTCGGCGTCATCGGATGCTCCCGGGCCGCCTCCTTCGACATCGTGCTGACGATGACGATCACCGCCGCGCTGGTTTGCTTCTTTGTCTCCGAGACAAGAGCACGTCCATCGGTGAAGTGGTTGTTCGTCGCTTTCTATGCATTCGCGGGTCTTTCACTCCTGGCGAAGGGGTTGATTGGGTTCGTCATCATCTTTGGCGTCATCGGTCTCTATTTTATTTTCCGGCGAGAATGGCCGCGTCGATCGTTCTTGCTTAGTTTGATTTGGGGCATGCCGGCGTCGGTCGCTTTGGCGAGCATCTGGTACGGTCCGATGCTTGCGCGCCACGGATGGACATTCGTCGATCAATTCATCATTCAGCACCACTTTGCGCGGTTCGTCAGTAACAGGTTTCACCACCCCGCTCCGTTTTATTTTTACGTGCCCGTGTTGCTCGGATTCGCGTTTCCGTGGACGCTGCTACTCGGAGCAGGTCTGTTTTCCTCACGGCGATGGAACTGGCGGGGCGAAACTTGGCTGGACCGCGCGCGAGTATTCGCGCTCGCATGGATCCTGGTGCCGTTGGTTTTCTTTTCTTTTTCCGGATCCAAACTCGCTGCCTACATTCTGCCGGCCTTGCCGGGTGTGGCGCTGCTCGTGGGTGAACGAATTGCCTGTCTGATTAAGGCTCAGCGCGGCCAGAGAGTCTCGAGACTCACCGGCGTGCTGCTGCTTATGTTCGTCGTTGCGGCGATCTGGTTTATGCATCGACATTCAGACTTGAAACCGCTGATGACATTTTTGATAGCGCTGCCGTTGATTATCGCTGGAGGGCTGGCGGTGTTGCGACCGCATGTGCGTCAGTCATTCACGGCGATGGCGGTGGCGCTTTTCGTTACGACGGCGATCGCCCTACGCGTGGGCGCGCCAACCGTTGCCCGCACCCAGTCGGTCCGCGATTTGTTGTCGATTGCAGCAGGGCGCGGATACTCGAACTTGCGGTTGGTCCAGTTGCATGAGATCGAGCGCAGCTCAGAGTTTTATGCGGCGGGCCGAATCGAGTACGGCGCGGATGGCGAGCCCATCAAATTCGAAGGTGTGGGCCAGGTCCTCGACGCCGCGCGACGGAACGGCGGCTCAATTCTGTGCCTCATTCCGATCGAGTACGCGTCTCAACTTCTCAACTATCAACCGGCAAATGCTGAGTTTGTCGGAGATAACGGACGCTACGCCCTGGTTGTTGTGCGAACGAATTGAAGCTGGGTTAGCGAAGTGATTTATCGAAGAACTCAATCACCGGCCGATCATAAGCCTCTTCTTCTTCCCCGGTTGATGATGGCAAATTGGCCCCCGTCAGCGGCAGGTCGCTTTTGATTTCGGGCGGCGACTTCAGGCATCGACCAAGGTCGACCGTTGACTGTCGCCAGGGATCTCCGGCGCGTCCTGCCAAAAGCAGAACGTGCACGTTGGTTAAAGAACCTGCCAGCTCGCATGAACTTTTCGTGGGGAATTTGCCGAAGCTATAAACTTTCATTCCCGTGCGCGCCAGAAATTGCAACGGCGATTCGAAGATGCCACTGCTGATTTCCCGCGTCGCCGCTCGCACCAGATCGTCCGGTGATGCCGGCGCTGAATCGATCACCACGGCTCGCACCTGCGGATTGCGCGTGGCCGCATCGAGCGTCGCATAAGCGCCGAGACCGATTCCATATACACCGACTGCCGAACCAATTTGAGGTTTGCCCGTGGTCGAGCGCAGCGTGTGCAGGTAATCGATCGCGGCCGTCACATCGTCGCCTTCGACTTTTCCAAACGACGTCCAGTTGACCGGCGGATTCTCTCCATGGCCGCGCAGGTCAGGCCACAGCACGGTAAAATTTGTGGTCTCGTTGAGCTTGAATGCGAGGTTCAAAAGCCACGACCGATCAGCGCCGTAGCCATGCAAAAGAATAACGGCGGGCGCCCCGTCCGTGCCCGTGATCAACCAGCCGCGAGCATCGGATCCATCGTGGTTTTTCCATTTAGCGTCAGCGACCTTGGCCACCGGCCCAGTGAGTTTCGAGAAACTCTGTGGCGTCATGCGGTACGGAGCACGCGGAGGCCGGGTGATGCCGTAAACCAGCCAGCCGCCGACCAAAACCATCACCACCAAAATCACGACGACGATCGGCAGGAATGTTTTTAACACTCTGCGGACGACTGACTTGTGCGACGGCATGGCGCGGATTATGGATTAAGAAAGAGAATTTGCAAACCGGAAAACTGAGTTTGAGAGACAAGGACATGAGAGCAGGATGTTAGCTCCTCGCTTATTGAGTTACCGCAC
>DATANL010000449.1:0-8428 GCA_036266295.1 Pyrinomonadaceae bacterium
GCTTCCGTTTCCGAGGCCGAACGACTCGCGCAGCAAATTCTCCAAAAAGATCCGAACCACATCGAAGGTCACATTCTGATGGGCAGCGTCCTGTTCGCGCAGGGCAAGAAGACCGAGGCGCTCCAGGAACTCAATCGCGCCATCGAACTGAATCCGCAGCGCGTCGAATCGTACCTGAGCCTGGCACGCTTCCACGCGTCCATGAACGATCGGGACTCTGCGGACGCGACCTATAAGCGCGCCATCAGCGTGGCCAACAACTCAGCCATGGCGCACTACGAATTCGGCAAGTACCTGGTGCAAACCAATCGCGCGGACCAGGCTGAGGGTGAATTTCAAACCGCTGTTTCAGTGGAACCGTCCAACCGCGATGCGCGCTTTGTGCTCGCGAGTTTCTATCTCGTCAACAAGCGCTACGCGAAAGCGGAAGAGGCCTACCAGGCGCTGGCCCAACTCGACAAAGACAAACCCGAAGGCCGTTCAGTGCTTGGCGATTTTTACGGCGCGACGGGTCGCGTCGATGAAGCGATTGCGATCTACAAGGAAGTCGTCGCGAACGCTCCTGACTACACGCAAGGCCGTTATCGTCTGGCCGAACTGCTCTTGAATCGTGGCAACCTGAAGGATGCTTCGGCAGCCATCGACGAGATCCTGAAAAAGGATGCGACCGATCGACAGGCGATGATCCTGCGCGCACGCATCGAGCTGCAGACCGGCGATACCATCAGCATGAAAGCCGCGATGGCCGATTTGCAGGAGGTGCTCAAGCAGGAACCGAATTCGCGCCCGGGTCTGTACTTCATGGCCGAAGCTAATTTCCGCAGCGGCCAGACTGATCAGGCGCGCGTCTTCGTCGGCGACCTGCAACGCAATTACCCTGAATATCTGCCGGCGAAACTGATGCTGGCCCAAATCGATCTTTCGAGCGGCGACAGCAAGGCCGCCTTGAAGACTGCTTCACAGTTACTAGATCAGGTAAACAAGTTCACGCCGGACCGCGAAGTCACGCCGCAAATGTTGGCTGACCTGCGCGTCAACGCTTTGCTCGTGCATGGCTCGGCGTCATTGCAACTGCGCGACACCAAAACCGCGCGCGAAGATTTCATGATGGCGCACGATGCGTCGCCCAAGAGCGCGGACATCTACGTGAATCTCGCCGCCGTCTCGCTCGCCGAAAACAAAGTCGACGAAGCTGTCGGCGCTTATAACAACGCGCTCAACATCGACGCCGGCAATTTCAATTCGCTGCGCGGATTGATCACGATTTACGCGGCGCGCAATCAGACGGCGCAGGCGCACGCGCGCGTCGATCAATCGATCGCTGCTCAACCCAATAACGCCAGTCTGCACTTCCTGAAGGGCCAGGTCTTTGGATTTGAAAAGAACGCCGGCGGCGCTGAAACGGAATTTCGCCGCGCGCTGGAAATCGATCCGAACTATCTCGCCGCTTACTCAGCTCTCGGCGCCATGTTCGTCAACACGAACCAGCAGGACCGCGCGATTGCTGAATACACCAAGATCGTCGAACGCCGTCCGGACAACGCTGCCGCTTACACGTTAATCGGCATGCTCGAGATGAACCGCCAGAACATCGACGCGGCCATCGACAACTATCGCAAGGCGCTGGCGAAAGACGAGCACGCTGTCTTCGCCGCGAACAACCTCGCGTGGCTTTACGCCGAATACAACAAGGGCAACATGGATGAGGCCGTGCGACTGGCCCAGAGCGCGGTGCAGACGAGCCCGGGCGTACCGAGCTTCTCTGATACGCTCGGCTGGGTCTACTACAAAAAGGGTCTCTACGGCGCGGCTGCCGATCAGTTGAAGAAAGCTATCTCGATGGAAGAGCAGGCCGCGCGCCGCAGTAACGATTCTCCCTCAGCCGCTTACTACTACCATCTCGGCATGGCGCTTTCCGCCAACGGCGACAAAGCCGGCGCGCGCAAACAGATCGAAACCGCTCTGCGCCTGGGCGAGAAAATGAACTTCGCCGAAGCCAACGACGCCCGCAAGGCTTTGTCGACACTCTAAAGACGTTGCCACAGAGACACGGAGGCACAGAGAAATGCAAACCAGAAATAGCGGAAACAAGCTCTACCAAACCCTCTCTTATTCTCTGTGTCTCTGCGTCTCTGTGGCCGTTTTCTGTGATTAGGGAGCAACTCCAATGGCTGAATTTCGACCACGCAAAATCGGCGAATACTTCGACATCGTGCGCAAGCGCAAGTGGATGATCATCCTGCCTATGATGGCGGTTGGTCTGGCGATCGCTTACGTCGTCTATCGTCTCCCCGACCTTTATGAGTCGACCACTTTGATCGTGGTCAAGACCTCGACCCTGCCGAACAGTGTCGTGCCGACCATTACCGAAGAGACCTTGACGCGCGAACTGACCAGCATTTCGCAGGTAGTTACCAGCCGCAGCTCGCTGCAACCTTTGATGGAGAAGTACGACCTCTACAAAGACGAGCGTCGCCGCGGCGAGCCGATGGAGATTTTGATCGATCAAATGCGCAAGCAGATCAAAGTCGAGGTCAACACCAGCCGCAACGAGATCACCAACGGCTTCAACATCAGCTATCGCGGTCGCGATGCGAAATCGACGCAGGCCGTCGCGGCTGAATTGGCCAGCAAATACGTCGATGAACAGACGAAGGGCACCTCGAACGCCGGGACTTCGGCGAAGCAATTCATCGAAGAGCAGGTCCGTCAGGCGAAAGAAGAACTCGATGCCATTGACACGCAACGGCTGAAGTATCTGCAAGAGAACATGAACAACCTGCCCTCGCAATCGCAGGCGCTGGTCGGCCGGCTGACGGCGTTGCATGAAGGACAGAAGGCAATCATCTCGGAGTTGGGCCGCTCGCGCGATCTGTCGGCTGCATACAGCAGCCAGTTGGCAGACATCACCAAGAGCCACGAGCAGGAAATCGCTATCACCGCCGGCGACTTCACCGATCCGAAGTCGACTTTGGCCTGGGCTGAACTGGTCCGCCGCCGGTCGGAATACGAGGGCGAACTGCAAATGATGCTGACGCAGTTAAAGGAGAAGAACCCCGACGTCATTGCCAAGCGCAAGCAGATCGAAGACATCAAGGGCCAGCAGGACCAGATGATCCAGGACTGGAAAGACAAGATTGAAGAGCGCAAACAGAAGCTTCAGAAGTTAGGCGATCCGCGCATCATCACTCTGAAGACGCAGATTGCGACTTTGGATAGCGACGTGGAACGCCAGCAAAGACTGCTGGAGGAAACCAACAAGCAGATTGCCGACCTCGACTCGCGTATCAACGCCATCCCGAATGCCGAAGTGGGAATCGAAGCGATCGATCGTGAATATCAAACCAAGAAAGCGAATTACGACAACCTGCTGATGCAGCAACAGAAGATCGTCATCGGCGCCGATGCCGTGAAGGACCAGCAGGGCAGCGGCATTCAAGTGATCGACCCGGCGAACCTGCCCGAACGGCCGGTGGCGCCAAAGCGTTTCATGATGACCGCAGCGGGGTTCGGAATTGGTCTGGTAATCGGGCTGCTGCTCGCAGTGGCGTTTGAGTTTCGACGATTGTTCACGATTCAGACGACCGACGATGCGAAGCATTACACGAACCTGCCGGTGCTCGCGACCATCCCTGAGTTAATGACGGCGACCGAGGCGCTCGCCATTCCCCGACGCCGAATCCTGGCAATGGCCGCATGCGTCGCACTCGCAATGGTGTCAGTCCCGGCACTGGCATTCATTCTCAGAGTAACTCACCTGTTCGATAAGTTTTTGACTTAACCCAAGGCCTGGAGACTCTCAACATGTACATCGAATTTTATGGATTGACGGAATTGCCATTCGCGCTGACACCCGACCCGCGCTTCATTTACTTCACGCCGTCGCATACGGAAGTGATGGCCAACCTTCACTACGGCATCGAAAGCGGCAAGGGTTTGATCGTGGTGACCGGCGAGGTCGGCACCGGCAAGACGACGATGCTGCGCTGGGTGATGAAACGCCTCGATCGTTCGGTGATGGTGGCCTATCTTTTCAACCCGCGATTGTCGGTGACTGAGTTCTATCAGCACCTGGCGACGCTCTTCGACATCCGCAACTGGGAAACAAAATCCGACCTGCTGTTTGAACTGGGCAAGGTACTCGAGTCTCGTCACACGCGCGGCCTGCGCACGGTTTTGATCGTCGATGAGGCCCACGGCCTGTCGACGCAAGTGCTGGAAGAGATTCGCCTGCTCTGCAATTTTGAATCAGACACAGCCAAGCAATTGCAGATCGTGCTGACCGGTCAACCGGAACTGCGCGAAGTCCTGAATAATCCTGAGCTGCGCCAGCTCAAGCAGCGCGTCGCCCTGCGTTGTGAAATCAAGGCGCTGCCGACGGTCGAGGAAACCAGCCAGTACATCAAGTCGCGTCTGAAAGTCGCCGGCGCTAATCGCGAAATCTTTTCGCCCGGCGCGGTTGACTACATCTTCCGCTGCACGGCGGGAATTCCGCGCGCGATTAACAACGTCTGCGATAACGCGATGCTGAACGGCTTCGCTAAGAGTGACCCGATGATCAGCCGTGCCATCATTCAAGAGGTCGCCGAGACTTTCGACATTCTGCCGCGGACTGCAACGGTTGAAGCGCATGAATCGCCGGCGCGGGTTTTCCCTGCTGCCAGTCGCGCCGAACTGTGGTCGATGGGTAACGGCAATGGAAACGGAAACGGCAATGGCCACAGTCATCCGGCCGAGCCTGAATCGCAGGAGTTCGTGCGCATTCCGACCTACCCGGACGACATCACCGTTAACGAACGCGCGCCCCTGTCGGAACCATCTGCGTCAGCGGGTGGGTTCAGTTTCGAGAAGCCAGGCAACCCACCCGCTTACGCAGGTGGTACCGACTCGTTCGGGAGAAACAACAATGGGCAGAGTCTATGACGCGCTGAAGCGGGCCGAGTCCGCGCCCGGCGCTAACACATCTTCAAATCAACCGAAGGGCAATCCGGATAACGTGATGCCGTTCGTTCCGCGGGCCGAACACAATCATCCGTGGGAACGAACTGCATTCACCGGCCTGCCTTCGGTATTCGATTCAGCGTCCACTGCGCACACGGGTGAGGCGACCGGCGGGCCGGCACTCCCCGACGGAAATGCCTTCCGTGATGCTGGGGCAACCTTGGACGCTGTTGGATCGGCGCGCGCCGTCGAGTTTCATACAAGAGATATCTCGACCGCGCGCGTCGAACCACACCTCGTCGCGATTACCGATCCGCGCTCGCCTGAATGTGAGCAGTTTCGTTCGTTGCGGACGCGCATCCTGCAAGCCGGCGAGCGCGAACGCAAACGAGCCTTCGTGATCACGAGCGCGAACATGGGCGAAGGAAAAACTCTGACCGCCGTCAATCTGGCCTGGCTTCTGGCCCAGACCGATGGCGCCACGGCGCTAATCATCGACGCCGACCTGCGAAATCCCTGCGCAGCAGAATACCTGGGCGTTGATACTGATTGCGGATTGTCGGAGGTGTTGACCGGCGAAACCAAACTTACGCAGGCAATCATCAAGCTGAATCCATCTGGTCTGCACATACTGCCCGGTGGATCGCGGCGTGAAGACGTGGCCGAGTTGCTTTCGGGCCCACGCTTCAGCAACCTGCTCGAAGAGGCCCGCAAACTTTTCGATTACATCATTATCGACGCGCCGCCGTTGGGCATCTTTACCGACGCAAATCTTTTAATCAGTCGCGCCGATGCCGCCGTGCTGGTGCTGCGCGCCGGTTCGACCCGGTATTCATCGGTGGATCGGCTGCTCGAGCAGATTCCGCGTGAACGCATGCTCGGCGTTGTCCTCAACCGCGCGCAAATCAAGACCGACGACAACTATTACTACTACTCGGATCGGCAACGCGCTGCGGCGGCCGCGCAAGCAACCGAACCGGCCGAAGAGGCGCCGGAGATGATCTATATCGAGGAGGACGGCGTGTCGTGAATTAGCCCTCTCCCCGTGGGAGAGGGTTGGGGTGAGGGTCTAGAGGTGAAAACTTTTATCTGACTTCTTCTTTTGCCTAAACCCTCACCCTGGCCCTCTCCCAAGGGAAGCAGGAAACCGGAACAAAATGGAAGCTTCCCGTCAAAATTTGCGCACGATGCTTTTGCTGCTCGTCGAAGCGATGTTGCTTTTCGGCGGCCTGGTCATCGCCGTGTACGTTCGACTGGGAGCGATCGATGCTGAAGACGCTTTGATTAACCGTCACGGTTTCTACAAAGCGGCGCTGGCGACGACTTTTTGTCTCGCCGCATTTTATATTTTTGATCTCTATGACTTCGTCGTAATTCACGACCGCGGCGAACTGGTCTTGCGCATGCTGCAAGCGCTCGGTCTCGCCTGGATTGCTTTGGCGCTGCTGTTTTATGCGGTGCCGCAGGTAATGATTGGCCGCGGTGTGTCGCTGATTTCAATGCCCGTGGCGCTGCTTCTGATGGTGGGATGGCGGCTGGGAATTCATTGGGTGCTGGGCCACCCGGAGATTGGCGAACGAATTCTGATCGTAGGTTCCGGACCGTTTGCCATCGCCGTCGCCCGCGAAACCCTGCAACGTCCCGATGCCGGTTTTCGCGTCGTCGGTTTTGTCGATGACGATCCGGCGTTGGTCGGCAAGAGCCTGATCAATCCGAAAGTAATCGGCCTGACATCTGAACTCGCGTCAATCGTCAAACGCGAAGGCATCGATCGCATCGTGGTCGCGATCGCCGATCGCCGGGGGGCCTTTCCCACCCAGGAACTGTTGCGCTTGAGTTTGGCCGGCGAGGTTTCCATTGAAGAGAGCGCCTCGTTTTATGAACGTGTCACCGGCCGCGTGCTGCTCGATCTGATTCGGCCCTCGTGGCTGATCTTTTCCAGTCGCGGACGACGCGCGCGGACCAATGAAGTCATTCGCGTCGTGATTCATCGCGCCGTGGCGCTGATCGGCGCGATTCTTTCGTTGCCCATCGCCTTGCTCACGGCAATTTTGATCAAGATCGATTCACCCGGGCCCGTGCTCTACAGACAGGAACGCGTGGGCAAGAACGGGCGCCCGTTCACGCTCATGAAATTCCGCTCGATGCGAACGGACGCCGAAAAAGATGGTCCCGTGTGGGCCAGCACCGGCGACAACCGCACGACGCGCGTGGGCCGTGTGATTCGCAAGATTCGCGTGGACGAGATTCCGCAGTTCTGGAACATTCTGCGCGGCGACATGAACTTTGTCGGGCCGCGGCCGGAGCGGCCACACTTCGTTTCGCAGCTCGCCGAAGAAATCAATTACTACGAGCAGCGTCACTTAATCGCGCCGGGTTTGACCGGCTGGGCGCAGATTAAATATCCGTACGGTGCGTCGATCGAAGACGCGCGAAAGAAATTGGAGTACGACCTGTACTACATCAAGAACCAGAGTGTCTTGCTCGACGCGACCATCATGTTCGAGACCATCAAGACGATTCTGTTTGGGAGGGGAACCTAGTCATTTGATTTCAAATTTCAGATTTGAAATTTGAGACGGTCATCGGAAATTTGTCATTTGAGATTTCCCCGGTAGTGAAAGTGAGAGAAACCATGAAGAAGCTCGCAACTCAAAGTCTTATCCTTTTAGTCGCCATGACAATCGTGGCGAGCACCTTCGCCCAGTCGCCCAGCACTGCGACCCGGCAGAGACGCTCTGGCAGCGACAACGCCCAGCCGAGCACCGATGCCGCCAAGCCGGCCGTGGATGACAAATCGCAGGACGTCAAAGCGCCTGACGCTAAGATGCCTGATACTGCGACGACCGACACTAAGGCAACGGACGCCAAAGCGGCTGACACAAAGACCTCGGACGTCAAAACAACTGATGCGAAAGCGTCGGACACGAAGACGTCTGACGCGAAGACGGCACAGGGCAAGACCAAGTCGCTGCCGCAAGTCAGCGACGACGGCCAAACCAACCGCGCCGATCAGAGTGCCGAAGAGCAAGCCATCGTTCCCTACTACAACAACTTCTTTCAGAACTACCGGCTGGGCCCCGAAGATGTGATTTCCGTCGAAGTCTTTCAGCAGCCCAAGTATTCGCGACCGCAAATTAAGATTCCACCCAGTGGCCGGATTTATCTGTCGCTGATTCCGGAAGGAGTCTTTGTGAACGGCAAGACGCCTGACGAGGTCGCCGAGATCATCAAGAAACATTACGACGAATACATCCTCACTCCTCAGGTCACGGTTTCATTGGACCAGGCGGGATCGTATCGCTACAGCGTCGTCGGCGACGTTGGAGTCCCGGGCATCAAGTTGATGACGCGCCGCCTGTCGGTCAGCGAAGCAGTTGCGGAAGCCGGCGGCGTGCTGGCGACCGGCAATCGCAGCAAGGTGTTCGTCCTGCGCAAGCAACAGGATGGAACACTCAAGCCAATTCCGGTGAATCTCACCGCGGTT
>DATANL010000450.1:0-2607 GCA_036266295.1 Pyrinomonadaceae bacterium
CCAAGCCTTACGCATTTCTGGACGATGCGCCTGCCGAAGAGCGGCGCACGTTGGCGGTGATGAATCGTCGTTTTCTCGATGCAGAGACCGCGGCGGATCTGGGCAAACTGGATCAAGCGGCCATCGATCGCGTGTGCGAAGAGGCCTGGCCGCAAGCCGAGAATCATGACGAGTTGCACGATGCGTTGATGCAACTCGGGTTCATTACACTGGCGGAAGGCGAACGCAGCGGCTGGCAAAAGTTATTCGAGCAGCTAGTCGATGAACGCCGAGCAACTCTGTTTGTGTCAGAACCGGGAGCGGTCGCCAGCGCCGGCACATTCTGGGTGGCCGCGGAACGTCTGAATCAGTTGAGCGCGATTCATCCGCATGCATCACTCACGCCGCAAATTGAACCACCTGCGCCTTACGCGACTGAGTCATGGAATTTCGACGAGGCGCTGGTCGAGGTCCTGCGCGGGAGACTTGAGGGACTTGGTCCGGTCACTGTCGATGAACTCGCGCAGTCGTTCGCGTTGCCGCCTGAACGGATTCAGACTGCGCTGGCGAAACTCGAAGGTGAAGGGTTTGCGATGCAGGGACAGTTCACGCCGACGCAAAACACCGGCAGGGATGCCGGTGGACCGCCCGCAGAGATGCGGGCGCTTCCAGAGTGGTGTTCGCGGCGCTTGCTGGCGCGGATTCATCGATACACGTTGAACCGGCTGCGAAAGGAGGTCGAGCCGGTTTCGGCGGCGGACTTCATGCGTTTCTTATTTGTCTGGCAGAAGGTCGCGGCTGAGCACAAAGTTGAAGGCGCGAGCAGCGTCGCCGCTATCCTCGATCAACTCGAAGGCTTTGAAGCTCCGGCGGGATCGTGGGAATCAGAGATTCTGCCGGCCCGCATTGCTGACTACGATCCGGCATGGCTCGATGCGCTTTGTGTTTCAGGAAGATTGACCTGGCTGCGCCTGTCGCCGCCACGCTTGTCGCCGGACAAGGTCAGTACCTCATCGCCGGTCCGCAGCACTCCGATGGTCTTGCTGAATCGTAAGAATGTGCGCACGTGGACGGCTGCGTTTCCGCCACGCGAGAACGACGCGCAACTCAGCACCAATACCCAGACCGTCTACGAATATCTCAAAGAACATGGCGCATCGTTCTTCGTCGACATCGTTTCCGGCACTGATTTGCTGGCGAGCATGGTTGAAGAGGCGCTGGGTGAATTGGTGTTTCGCGGGATGGTGACCGCGGACAGCTTCACAGGTTTGCGCGCGCTGTTGACTCCGTTGAGTAAGACTACAAGCCGTGCCGTCGCGAAACGTCGCCGGAGAAACAAAGCGGTGTACAGCATGGATGAAGCTGGACGCTGGGTGCGATTGAGTGGGCCCGTCGCCGGCACACAACCAGACGGGCGTAACAATACTGATCGCGAAAAGCTGGAGGCGATCGCGCTCAAATTACTGCAACGCTATGGCGTAGTGTTCAGAAAGATTATGGATCGCGAATCGATCAGCGTGCCCTGGCGTGATCTGCTGCGGGTGCTTCGGCGTCTCGAGGCTCGCGGTGAAATTCGCGGCGGCCGTTTCCTTGGCGGTTTCTCCGGCGAACAGTTCGCCACCCCGGAAGCTGTCCAGCTACTCCGGTCGATTCGCCGCACTCCGTTGGATGGCTCGATGGTTTCCGTGAGCGCTGCGGATCCGCTCAATCTGCTCGGCATTGTCGTGCCGACCGGCAGGCTCTCGCCGTCGGCCTCGAACCGCGTTCTCTATCGCGACGGCGTGCCGATCGCTTTGATGGAGGCGAAGGAGATTCGTTTTCTGATTGAAATGTCTCCGGCGGAACAGTGGCAGGCGCGTCAGGCATTGCTGCGACGCCACGTCCCGCCCAAAGTCCGCGCGTACCTCAATCAAACCGGTCGCACTGTTTCTCCGCCGCAGGTCTCAAACCTGACGCATTGATCCGATCACGGCAGTGAACCGATAGGGCCTTGCTACGCGGCTTGTCCCAGGTCGCGCACGAGTTGCATCGTCGGTGGAACGCGCACGGCGATATCGCTTTCGGAAATCACCCCGACCAGCCGGCCGCTGTAATCCATCACCGGAAGCATGCTGAGCTGGTGTTCTTCGATCGCCCGGAAAGCCACGATTACATCATCGTCATCGCGACAGGCGACGGCCGCCGCGGTCATCACATCATAAACTTGAGTGCGGATCGGGTCGCGCGACTCTCCGACAACCTTATAAGCAAGATCGCGGTCCGTAATCACGCCGATCAATTCCTTTTTGAGATCATCCGTGACGACCGGAATCGAGCCCACACGTTCCCGCCGCATGACCCGCGCGGCCTGGCCGACACTATCGTAGGCCGCACAACAGATCGGATTTTCCGTCATGACGTCTCGACACTTCATGTTGTCTCCTTCAGCTTCGATGGATCACAAAATGCCGCTCCGGTGCGGCAAAAAATTTTTTGGTCGGGGGCTGAACGGAAGGGCCGAAAATAAAAAACAGGACGCGATTCTCCCCTGATTGAATCACGCCCTGCCTTTTTCCCTTGCTGTCGGGATCGTGTTGACGCGACTCTAGCGGCGTCCCCCATCCCCTTCCGTCCTCTTTCGTACTCATG
>DATANL010000451.1:0-4708 GCA_036266295.1 Pyrinomonadaceae bacterium
CAAAGCGCCAGCGGCAGTTGGCTCGCCGGCAGCGTCTCGAAGTAGTTAGTGCGCTCGCTCGAGGTGGTTCCGTTCATGGTGCCGCCGGCGTTTGAAATGTATTGGAAATGCGCGGCCTTCGGCACATTCTCAGAGCCTTGAAACATCATGTGCTCGAACAGATGAGCAAAACCAGTGCGGCCTTCACGCTCGTTGCGCGAACCAACATCGTAGTAGACGGCGACGGACACGACTGGCACGGAATGGTCTTCGTTGAGGACGACCCGCAGTCCGTTGGCTAAAGTGAATTGTTCAATTGCTGTATGCGGAACGTCAAAAGTTTTCGGCACAAGCTGGCTCGCTTCGATCCGCGCGCAGGCGGTTGATTGAAGATCGTCCGGGGGAATTAGGAAGAGAAGATTCTAACGCGTAATTCGATCATAAACAAAGACGCTCCATCGCCGCGGCTCGGCAATGGAGCGTAGATGTTTCAATTCTGTGCGTTGTCAGGAAGATGCTTTCGATTCGCCCACTAAACCGCGTAGTTCGGCGCGCAACCTTTCGATTTCAGCCAGCTTCTGCTCAACGCGCTCGAACAGCGGTCCCTGGCCCTTGATCCCTTCGTCGATGAGGAACGCAGCGGCTTCGGCGCGAGTGCCAAAGACGCCGGCCTGGACCAATTGGCCCAATCTGATTTGCGCGTCATGCGAAACTTTCACGGCCAGCATGTAATCGTCCTTGGCCGAGATCGCGCGTTCGATCGTACGACTGATATCCCGGCCGATGGCTGACAGTTGCTCGGGGATCCGTGCGGCCATGTCGCGCACCGAAGATCCGACGGATGCGCGGTCGTCCCCCGCATCGCCTTCATGCTCGTTTATTAATAATTCGTCTCGATTTTCGGGATGCTCGGTCGGCGGTTGATATGGTGTGCTCATAATTCTCTCCTTTGATCGGCACAAAGCAGTACGATTGCGAAGGGGTAGAAGTTCATTCTAAGAACCGCGCAACGTGAGCGTCAAGCACGCCAAAAACAAGCTGGATATTAAGCCGCTTGCAGGTCGGTGCAGCATGCAGCACAGCGCGTCGCGGCGATCGGAATCGCGCTCAGGCAGTGCGGGCAATCCTTCCTGGCCGGGTCTTCCGCTTTTCGCATGCGGTTGACGGCCTTGATGATCAGAAAGATCACGAAAGCAATGATGATGAAGCTGACGATGTCGTTGAGAAAAGCGCCATACGCAATTACCGGGATGCCTTTCGCTTTCGCGTCAGCCAACGAGACCGGTTGGCCTTTCGACTGATCGAGCACGTAGAAAAGGCTGGCGAAATCAATCTTGCCGATTAGCAAACCGATTGGCGGCATGATGATGCCTTCGACGAGCGACGTGACAATCTTACCGAATGCCACGCCGATGACTACGGCTACCGCTAAGTCAATCACGTTTGCGCGAGCGACGAATTCCTTAAATTCCTTGAGCATGAGGGTGTCTCCTTTGGATCAGGACTTTCGGTTTTTGAATGGCCAAGCGTAAATCAGGGGCAGACTACTGGCAATCTTTGGACAGCGTGAAGCCGGCCTTTTCGGCTTCCTCTTTGTTCTTGAAAACGGTTCGGCGGCCTGCGGGTACAGAGTCTTTCCCTGAACAGTCTGACGGATAATAGCTCTTCGTGCGGGTGTCGCCAATCACCTGTTGTTCGTCGGCATCAATCGCTTCGGCCAGTCGCGCCGTGACTACTGCCTGGGCCACTTCGTCGTTGAGACGCAGACTGGGGCCGCCGGCGATCATTTGTGCAAACAGCGAAAATCCGTCGCACACTAAGGCGCGGCCGTTATTTCGCGCCGCCTGCCACTCCGGAGAAACGCCCAGCGACTTACTGAAGTTCGCGACAAACACATCCAGCTTGGGCCACTTGAAGGTGTTCTCATAGCCGATCCAAATGGTGACCAACTTGTCATCAAGAAAGTCCATAGAGATTGTGCGCACGTCGGGGAAGGCAGTCTTCTCGACACGCTGATCGAAGTGCGGATTAAAACTCGTTCTCATTACGCCGAGCCGATCGGCGCGGCCGAACTCCACCAGGGGCAGTACCTTCCTGACCTCTTCACTGGTCATGCCAAGGTGCAGGCCATAAAAATCTTCCGCAGGTTTGAGTTCGTTAGCTTTGAGCGTACACGTCGGGGTTTGGGATTCGGCAACGAAGCAAGTGCAGAGAATTATTGAGACGAGCGAGAGAAGAAGTTCAGTGTTCGCGATCAGTCTCAGCTGCATAAGTTTGGTTTTCGCCGATCAGTAAACTCTTAATCAAGTCTGCCAGCGTGTGCGGCTCAAAGGGTGTCGAAACATATTCGTTGCAGCCGGCTTCCAGCGCAATGCTCCGATACTCATCAGCCCCATAGGCTGACACCGCTACGATCGGGGTCCGGCGCAGAGCGCGATCCTGTCGTATGAGGTGCGTGGCGTCAAGTCCATTCATCCCGGGCATCATCATATCCATGATGATTAAATCGGGACGTTCCTTTTGCGCCATCTCCACGGCTTCCTGACCGGTTTCAGCTTCGAGCACGCGATAGCCGATCCTGCTCAGCCACATCTTCATCATGAGCCGCGTATCGTCAAAGTCTTCGACGAGCAGAATTGTAGGCGAGCCCTCACCACGACGAATTGATACACCTGTTTCCATAAGAGCATCGAGGATTGGGCAAGATTTGGTACCCGCGGCAGGGGTCGAACCTGCGACCTTTCGCTCCGGAGGCGAACGCTCTAATCCACTGAGCTACGCGGGCGTTGGGGGTGTAAAGACGATAGCACAGCGCGCCGGAAACGGTGAAGGGGGTACGGTCCAGGGTGGATTTTAAGAGACTACAACCGCTGATTTGTCACGAATGTTTAATGATTACGCCTTCAATGATGTTGGCGACGTTTTCGCAGCGATCGATGGCGGCTTCGAGTTTTTCGTACACGTCTTTCCACTTGAGGACTTCCAGCGGATCGCCCCGCTCATGAAACAGCGCAGCCACCGCGCGGTGATAAATGTCGTCCCCTTCGTTTTCGAGACGATGAAGTTCAACCAGCCGCTCGGTTACGCCCTTGGGCTTGGAAAGAATCGAAACGACTTCATTCAGTTGCAGGGCCATGCGTTGAATGACGCCGGCGAGCTGTTTCGCGGGTTCAGTGGCTTCGTGAATGTCGTACATCACCACCGCCCGCGCGGCGCCGTCGATCAGGTCGACCACATCGTCCAACGCCTTGGACATCATGTAGATATCTTCGCGATCGAACGGCGTAATAAACGATTGATTGAGCCGCGTCGAGACGTTGTGCGTCAGATCGTCGCACGCGTGTTCGATGCTCTTGATACGCTGCACGTACTCCTGGTAATCGCCGTCATGGTGCGCCAGCATTTCCACCAGCGTCCGTGCGGCGTCGTTGATGTAAGAAGTCATCTGCGCGAACAGCGTGAAATATTGTTCCTCGCGCGGCAGTAACTTTCCGAAAGGCATTAATTAACTCCTGCGAATGGGCCGAAGTTTGTGAAAGCTGCGAAGGCCCGCACTATAGTCGAAGGCCGCGGATAAGTCTATGCGGTCGATCTTAAGTTCATGTTACAAAAAGCGAGCGGGCAGGGTGTTGGGGTTAGGGTGTTGGGTGTAGGTGGAAACAGTTTCAGTTCGAATTGTGTATTCCGATACAGCAAGGTTATGCGCGTATGAGGCGGCAGCGCATCTGAATAGGTTTCCACATCTCAATTCTGATCGAGACCTGTTTGGTGATTCGGTGGGGTCAAGCTCTGGTGTTCACAGTTCGTGTTTTGGGACCCGCTGCGGACATCAGGACCGTGACATAGAACCGGCAGCGATTAGGGTAATTTGCCATACCTACACCCGACACCCTTACCCCTACACCCCAAGACCCGGCGCCGCGAAACACGACTCCCGCCTTGCAATTACCTGTGTTACTCGTATATCAACAATCCGAATGACTGACTCAACCGACCATGCGCACGTCGTTGAATTGCTGCGCGTCGAGTCCGCCGCCATCGCCAAGGCCGCCGAACGCTTGCAGGCCGCGCAAGTCGACGAAGTGTTATCGATCCTGAATGGTTGCCGCGGCAAAGCCGTCGTGCTGGGCGTTGGCAAATCAGGAATCATCGCGCAGAAAATCGCGGCGACAATGACCAGCAGCGGCACCGCCGCCATCTACCTTCACCCATCAGATGCTCTGCACGGCGGTCTGGGGATTGTCACACCGGATGACGTGGTGATGATGTTGAGCAACAGCGGCGAAACAAATGAATTGATCGAACTGCTGCCTTTTCTTAAGCGGCGGGAAGTGCCGCTGATCGCCATCGTCGGAAACCTCAAATCAACCATTGGCAAACGCGCAGACGCAGTTCTGGATGCGTCAGTCGATCACGAAGCGTGCCCGCTGAACCTGGCGCCTACGACCAGCACGACTGTCGCGTTAGCTCTGGGCGACGCGCTCGCCATGACGCTCATGCGCGCAAAGGGATTAACGGAAAGCGACTTTGCGTCCAATCATCCTGCCGGCCAACTCGGCAAGCGCCTTACCTTGCGCGTTGCCGATTTGATGCACAGCGGCGCAGAAAACCCTGTAGTGACAGGCAATGCTTCCTGGATGGAAGTGGTCTCGACGATCAGTCAGTACGGGCTGGGCGCGGTGAACGTGTTGGACAAAGACGGCCGGTTGGCCGGCATAATCACCGACGG
>DATANL010000452.1:0-3278 GCA_036266295.1 Pyrinomonadaceae bacterium
AGCTCCATGATCTCTTTGCCCTGCGCCGAGTGAAGATTGCCGGTCGGTTCATCGGCCAGAATCAATCGCGGGTTCGCGACCACGGCCCGGGCAATGCCCACCAACTGCTGTTGGCCACCTGACAACTGTGTCGGGTACAAATCTTTTTTGCCGACGATCTGAAATTTATCGAGCGTGTCACAGACGATTGACTGCCGGTCTTTGCGGCTGACGTCGCGATAAGAAAGCGGCAACTCGAGATTTTCAAACACCGTCTGGTCGTCAAGCAGGTGATAACTCTGAAAGACGAACCCAATGTTGCGATTGCGCAAATCAGCACGCTGCTTCGGCTTCAATGAGTGCACGGCCACATCGTCGAAATGATACTCGCCGTGCCAGGACTGATCGTGCATGCCGAGGATGTGCAGCAAAGTCGACTTCCCTGCCCCGGACGGGCCCATGATCGAAACGAACTCGCCGGGCTTGATGTCGAGATCCACGCGCCGCAGCACATAGTTCTTCGTCATCCCCTGGGCAAAGAATTTTTCGACGTTCCGCAGACTTATCATTGAACTTCGGTGAACCCGCTTTCTCGCAGTTCCTGCTTGGCTTCTTCGATCTGGCGACGGTTGGCGCCGGCCTCTTCCTCGACAATCAGACCGTCGAAAAGATGAACGATGCGGTCGGCGTGCTGCGCGTAGCGGGGGTCGTGCGTGACCATACAGATCGTTGCGCCGCCGCGGTGCAATTCACGCAACAACTCCATCACCTGTTCACCGTTCGTCGAATCAAGATTTCCCGTGGGCTCGTCCGCCAGCAGGATGCTCGGCTGACCGCCTACCGCCCGCGCGACCGCGACACGTTGCTGCTGACCACCGGAGAGCTGGCTGGGCAGGTGCTTCGCCCGGTGGCCCATACCTACACGCTCCAAAGCATCAGTCACTCTTTTCTTGCGCTCAGCCGAAGGCATTCCCCGGTAAGTCAGCGGCAACTCGACGTTTTCGTAAACCGTCAAGTCGCCGATCAGATTGAAACTCTGAAAGATGAATCCAACTTCGCGATTGCGAATGCGCGCGCGCTCTGACAGCGAAAGATTTTCAACCGGGTGCTCATTCAGAACGTATTCACCGTCGGTCGGTGTATCGAGCAATCCGAGGATCGACAGTAGCGTCGACTTGCCGCATCCTGACGGCCCGGCGATGGAGAGATACTCACCTTTTTTTATGTCGAGGTGGATGCCCGACAGTGCATGCGTCTCGACTTCGTCGGTGTAGAAGACTTTCTTCACATCAGAAAGGTGAATGAGGGGGTCGGTTGAACTCATCGTGTTCTCCTTCAGAACTGGTTTGCGGAAATCTAATTGTCTTTTCGTTAACGCACGCGAATCCGGGTGTAATTATCCATGCTTGTCGTGTCAGAGATGATTACCTGATCGCCTTCGCGCAAGCCATCGACAACTTCGACCGTGCTGACTGACGTGCGGCCCAGCCGCACCTGGGTACGCGCTGCTTCCTGGCCGTCAGGCGTCAACTTGAACATCCCGATTGTCTGTTGCGCCTGGCCAAAGGCGGGACGATCGACATACAAAACATTACGCAGGCGCTCCAACTCAACGGTGCCGTCGACGCTCAGGTCGGCACGCGCGCTTTGCGGCAACGCCTCGCTGAACGTGACATCGATCGTAAACGTGCCCTCGCGCGCCGCCGGGTCGATGCGTGAAACGCGGCCCTGGATGAGACCGTTGCGGGTATCAACGACTGCGGTCTGTCCTTCCCTCACATCGTTGATTTGCGTTTCGGCGATCTTCAATTCAGCTTTGAGCGATGCGGGATCAGCGATGCGCGCAATGTTGACGCCCGGGGTGAGCTGCTGGCCCTCCTGGACGATCACCTGCTGCAGAACACCGTTGGTGCCGGCGCGCACTTTCAATGCATCGACCTGTTGCTGTTTCAATTTAGCCAGCGCCCGCAACTGATCGACGCGCGATTGCTGAGCATTGATCTGGGCCTTGGTTGATCTGCTGCTGATCGCCAGACGTTCCTGCTCGACCCGCAAACGGTTTGCGAGGTCTTCAACTTTGACGCGCGATATTTTCAAATTTAATTCAGCCACCAGACCCTTCTTCGCCAAAGCTTCGTCCGTATCGAGTTGCAGCTTGGCCTGGCTGTATTCCGCCTTGATGCTGGCAATCTGCGACTGCTGCGTCATCGAGTCGCTTTCCAGCTTCACTTTCAAATTCTCCTGGTCGGCCTCGGCCGTCTTTACCTGCAAGGACGCGTCAACGGCCTGTTGCTCCATCTGTGGATTCGACAACTCGACGATCACAGTGCCGGCGCTCACTTCAATGCCCGCCTGGGCCAGAATTTTCTCCACCCGCCCATCGGCCGGCGCGGGAACCCAGCGAGTGACCTGCGGCACCAGCGTGCCGTTGCCCTTAACCTCCCGCACCATCTCGCCGCGCTTAACCGTGCCGATGATCGCGGTCGAGCGATCGAGCGTGGGCGCGGCCGGTTTCATCTTGCTCAGGCCATAAGTGATCCCGCCGATGGCGGCCACGCCAATAGCGATGAAGACACCATTCCTGATTCGCTTTTTGATTTTTGATTTGGGAGCTCGCTTGATATCCATGCTGCCTGCCGTCGTTCGTTAATTCTAAAGCGCAGCTTGCGCGTGTGTAGTTTTCCGCTGATGACTTGTCAAGCCGCGTGCCATTTGCGAAACGAGCGCCTGATTCTGCCCGCAAACTCAGCTGAGGTGCGATAAGACTCTAGTTTTCGATAGATTCGGTCGATTAACGTAGGAATTAGCGCGTCATCCATTGCCTCGGAGAGTTAGATTCGTGCTTCAATTTTGGGATCGGCTAGTCCCATTTTCGCAGCAATCCATCCGATTTGTGAGATAGAGATTTATCGGAATGTACCGGCGCCGGTATGCTGGGACGAAAGATTTAGCGGACTCGATTTCCGGCTTGCCCTGACAGCGGCACCTGTCAAAGATGACAGTACCAAGTTTCCAATCACCCGCCTAGAATCACCACAGTCCCCGTCGCAGCTACGTTTCTATTCGCATTGCCAACTGAAGGCGTGAGCATCAAGCGCACGTCATAGCGACCCAATGAAAGGATTTGCGATATGTCTAAACGATTAATCTTTCTCCTGATGATCTCGGTCCTGTTTGCGACGGCCGGCGTCGTAAACGCGCAATTGCCGGGCCTCGGGACGAACCCTAGTCCGGAACTGGTGGGACAGTTGACCAAGCAGCTCAACATTAAGCCCGAGCAGGCGATCGGCGGCGCCGGA
>DATANL010000453.1:0-6522 GCA_036266295.1 Pyrinomonadaceae bacterium
TGACCGAGATCGCGCTGGTTGAGGGTTCGCCTTTCATCGGCAAAACTGTGCATGACCTGCAAAGCGACGAGAGCAATCACTTCACGGTGTCTGGTGTGATTCGTCACGGCCGAAGAGTGCGCGGAGCCATTCGCAACCAGGAACTGAAAGAAGCAGACGTGCTCATCGTGCGCACGACGCCGGAAGAACTGGTGTCGATTCGCAAAGACAAGAAGCTCGAGCTGCGGCCAGTGAAGCTTTACGGTGCTGACAAAGAGACCAAACAAAGGGAGAAGGAAAATGAAGATGAAGACGCGGCGGATCTCTTCGTCCAGGCGGTGGTCGCCCCGCGATCTGATCTCGTCGGTCGAACGATTTCGAGCATTGATTTTCATCGCCGTTATGGAGCGATTGTCGTCGGGCTTTGGCGAAAGGACGGTTGGCTGACTCAGGAAGTGTCCAAGGTGAAGCTACGCGCCAACGACGTGCTGGTACTCGAAGGTGACGAAGAATCGTTGGCCCGCGTGTCCAGTGACAATGCGTTTTTGATGCTGGTCCCGTTCCACGCTGAAGCCAAAGTGCGCGGGCGAGCCTGGATCGCCGGAGCGATAATGGTGGGCACTATTTTGCTGGCAGCCTTTAACTTAATGTCGATTGAAATGGCTGCGGTGACGGGCGCGGCGGCGGTGGTTTTGACCGGATGCATCACGCCGAACCAGGCTTATCGATCGATCGACGCGCGGATTTTTGTTTTCATTGCCGGAGCGATTCCACTCGGCACGGCGATGCAAAAAACCGGCACGGCGAGTCTGCTCGCCGGCTGGCTCCAGAGGGGGGTCAGCGGGTGGCCGGAGAGACTTGTCTTGTTGATTGTCTTCGCCTTTGTCGCGGTCATTACGCAGTTCATGTCTGATTCGGCCACGACCGCGCTTTTTGCTCCGGTGGCGGTGGCCTTGGCGCAAGCTTTGGGGCGGCCGCCCGAGCCTTACGTGGTGACGGTGGCCATGGCGTCGGTGGTGGCTTTTCTCACGCCGATAGGTCATCACGGAAATCTCCTGGTGTATGGCCCAGGACGCTATAAATTCAGCGACTTTGTAAAAGTCGGCACGCCTCTTACGGTGATTTGCGCTTTGGTTGTGGTTTTCCTGGCGCCGCTGATCTGGAGAGGTTAATCGAAGCGTTTTTCATGTACGTATCAGGTGCGGTCAACATGATGCTTGACCGTTTTGTGACAGAGCGGTAGACTGCGGTTACTTACCAAGTTAAATGGAAACTGTACTCGCTGGCTCCTAATCACTTGGTTCACGGCGAGAGAAGAATCAACACCGAGATTCTCTACAGTAAGGTTGCTTAAGCGACCGTTCCAAAAAATGCTGCCGGAGCTTTCCGGCGCGCGCTCCGTCGCCCCGCAGGCAAAAACCTTCGGGGCGATGTCGTTTTTACAGCTCAGTTCGCTCCCGCTTTGTCTCTCAAGTAGTTGGCCGGTTGGCCGGGCGCAAAAGCACAATCGCATAACCCAAAGGTCGAAGTCTGTGTGTGTAACTGGGCCTCGATGTCAGTGTTTTTCTTTGGGCGGCCAGATGAGTGAGGCCGCGACCGAGGCGAGCAGCACTAACACCACGATGCTGAGAGCCACACCGATGGGAATCTCGTGCACCTCGTGCGCATAGGTCGAAAGCGATTTCATTCCCATGGCCCCAAACAACGCGGCCAGGCCCTGTGAAAGCAGGGGCAGCAACATCTTTACACCGATGAAGGCCAGCACGATTCCCAGGCCAACTTTAAGGTAATGAAATTTCTCGACCACTCCGGCCAAAAGAAAATAGAAAGTGCGCAGTCCAAGGATCGCGAAGACATTCGAGGTGTAGACGATAAAACGATCGGTCGTAACGCCAAAGATGGCGGGAATTGAATCGACTGCGAAAACCAGGTCAGTCACTTCCACCACGATGAGCACCAGTAACAAAAGGGTCCCGACGCGTTTGCCATCGACCATGGTAAAGAACTTTCGCCGTTCATAATGCCGGGCGATCGGCACGACCCGCGTGACCCATCGAACAATTCTCCGGTCCTCAGGATTCCCTTCGTTGTCACCGCCGAACAGCATTGTGAAGCCGGTGTAGACGAGAAATGCTCCGAAAAGATAGATGATCGCGTGGAAGCGATTGATGATTGCCGTGCCCACGAAAATCATCGTGACGCGCATGACCAGCGCGCCCAGCACGCCCCAATAAAGGACGCGATGCTGGTACTTCGGCGGCACCTTGAAGTAAGAAAAGATTAAAAGGAAGACAAAGAGGTTATCGACTGAAAGCGACAGCTCAATCAAATATCCGGTAATAAACTCGAGGGCTTTCTGCCCCCGCGCCACGCCAAACAGTTCCCAGCCCAGCGGGCCAAACAGCAGACCGGCGAAGACTATCGCGAGGGTGATCCAGACCGCGCTCCAAACAGCGGCATTTTTTGTGGTGATTTCGTGAGGCTTGCGGTTGAAGACACCCAGATCAATCGCGAGCATTATCAGGATGAAAGTACAAAATCCAACCCATGCAAGTGTCGAAGTCGCAACCGAGTGCATCTGGGGCAATAACATAACATCCGCATTGGGACGAACAAAGTCATGGCGTTGATAAAATCAACTATCAACTACCGGAGACCGCGTGCCGGGGACGGCGAGGCGCAAAACTTCAGCCCTCGGCCCTGGGTCCTCAGTCCTATCGTTTAAGCGCCGCACGTTGCAGCCTGCGACGCGGTCATTTAGAATTTCCCGTTTCCGAAGTGACCCAGTGAAGGTTTCCTAATGCTCAAACAATTAAGCAAGTTCGAACGCACCAGCAAAGTCCTGATTCTCGGGTTCGTCGCCATCATGGCCGTCAGCCTGGTCCTGTTCTTTCGCCCCGGCGGCAGCTCTTCAGCAATTGAGCCGACCAAGAGCAGCGAAGTAGTCGCGACTGTCGGCGGCGAGGACATCACGCTCGGCGAGTTCGCCACGCAAAAACAGAATCTGCAAATGCAGTTCAGCCGATTCGGCGGGCAAGTAAGCCTGATGCAGATGGGCTTCAGTGACGACAAGATCCTGGACGGTTTGATTCAGCGGAAGATCGCGGTGCAGGAAGCCAGACGGCTCGGGCTCGAGGCATCGCCGTTTGAGGTCAACGATCGCATCAGGAAGACCTTCAGCGACGCCGCCGGCAAATTAACGCTGGTTGATTCATCAGGCAAGCTCGACATGGCCAAGTACGAGCAGCGTGTCGGCGACATCGCTGCGTTCGAGCGCGGAATTGCGGAAGACATTGCGCGCGAGAAACTCGAGGCGTTTGTTTCGGCCAGCGTGCGCGTGTCGGAGGAAGACGTCCAATCAGAATTCAAGAAGAAGAACACTTCGTTTGATCTGACCTATGTGGTCGTTTCGGCGAGCAAGCTGGCTGAAAAGATCCAGCCGACTGATGATGAAATGAAGGCGTACTTCGAACAGCACAAGAACGACTACAACATTGCGGTGCCGCAAAAGAAAATTCGTTACATCTTTATCAATCAGGATAAATCGGGCGAGAAGGTGCAACTGTCTGATAAAGACTTGCATGACGAATACGACAACCTCGAGCCCAAGTACAAGCAGGCCGGCGTGAAGGTCCAGCAGATTGTCTTGAAAGTGGCGCGCGAAGATCTCGATGCGTCAGTGAAGACAAAGGCCGCGAACCTGGTGGCCAAAGCTCGCGCCAACGGCGAAACAGTCAGCGAAGACGCCTTTGCCGAGTTGGCCAAGGGAAATTCTGAAGACCCGGCGACCGCGAAAAATGGCGGCCAGGTGAACGGTATCGTCAAAAAGGACGCGAGCAAGAAAGATGATCCTTATCAGCAGGTGCTTGATATGCAGCCCGGCGACGTGACCGATCCGATCAAGTACAAGAGCGCCTACTACATTCTTCGTCGCGGCGAGCCGGTATCAAAGACTTTCGAAGACGCCAAAAAGGAACTGGAAGTATCGCTACGCAATCGTCGCGGTTACACGGTGGCCCAGAAGATTGCGCAGAAGGCGCAGGACCGTTTGAAGGAGACCAAGGATCCGCAGAAGGTCGCGCAAGAACTCGCCGGCGAGGCCAACATGAACGCCGCTGACATGGTGCGCGACACGCCCTACGTCAAACCGGGCGACGACGTGCCGAACATCGGCAGCTCGCAACAGTTCGAAGACGCGATTTCACCTTTGAATAATCCGAATGACGTCGGTGAACGCGTCGGCATCAAGAATGGTTTCGCCGTCCCGATGCTGGTCGAACAGAAACCGCCTCGCATTCCTGAATTTGATGAAGTCAAAGAGAAGGTGCGTTATGCGGTGAAGGACGACAAAGCCAAGGGGATGCTCGAGCAAAAGGCCAGGGAGATTGCCGCGGCGGCGAAGTCACCGGGCGATTTAAAAGCGGCCGCCGAAAAAGCCGGCCTCGAAGCCAAGGCCGAAGCCAATTACAAACTCTCCACGCCGTTGGGCGACGCCGGCTCGAGTGTTTTGATCGACGATCCACTTTACAACGCTAAAGCAGGTGAGGTGTTGTCGCCGATTTTCCTGAACTCAAACTACCTGGTGCTGGGCGTTAATAAAAAGACCGACGCCGATTTGACCGAGTACGCGAAGCAACGCGATTCGCTCATGCAACAGGCGCTCAGCGATCGGAAGAGCCAGGTGTTTGAGGATTATCTGGCCTCAGTGATGAAGGGGATGAAGCAGTCGGGCAGGATCAGGACTTATCCGGAAGTCCTGGCGGCGATGGCTGATGAAGAACCTGAAGCGCAACCGCCGCGGCGGCCGCAACTTCCGGTTACGAAGTAAAGTCTCGCACATCACGAAACGGCGTCTCGGCATCGTTGAAATCGGGGCGATAATAAAACGCGGCGCCGTCATATTCCTGGAGCCAACCTTCCTCCATGCCGAATTCTTCCAGCGCGGCTGACGCGCGCAGCCATTCCGATTCCGTGATGCGCCGCGACAACAGCAGGTAGCGCGGATTGGTTCCCGCGACGTTGGTAGGATAGTACTGGGCCATCAACGAAACCGCGACGCGCGGACTCAACTCGTCGTGAATCCACTTGAGCGACTCGCGCAGCCCGCCGCCGTCGTTGGGCAGGACAAGCAATCGAATGACCAGGCCTCGCTTCAGCAAGCCATTCTCGTCGTAAACCAGCTCACCCGTTTGTCGAAACATTTCCGCGATCGCCGCGCGCGAGACTTCGCGATAACTTCTCACCTTTGAATACAGGAACCCGGCTTCGTCTTCCGCATATTTCAAATCGGGCAGGTAGACATCGACAATGCCATCTAGTAGCTGAAGGACTTCAACCGAGTCGTACGAGTTCGTGTTGTAGACAATCGGCAGCCGCAAACCCTTTTCGGCAGCGATCAGGATCGCGCGGGCCATCTGCGGGGCGAAGTGCGTCGGCGACACGAAATTAATGTTGTGGCAGCCGCGGGCCTGCAATTCGAGCATCATCTCGGCCAGCCGTTCATGGGTGACCTGATTTTTGATTTGGTCTTTGTGCGCCTGAGAGATTTGATAGTTCTGACAATAGACGCAACGCAGGTTGCAGTTGCCGAAGAAGATGTTTCCGGCGCCGCGCGTGCCGGTCAGCGGCGGCTCTTCACCAAAATGCGGTGTGTAAGATGAAACAACCGGCAGCCGGCCGGAGTAACATCGCGCCAGATCACCCGCGAGCCGGTTGTTGCCACAGTCGAGTGGACAGACCGTGCAGCGCTGGAGCAAAGCCTCGAGTGCCTCGACGCGACCTTGCAGTTCTCCGCTCTCCAGCAAACGGAGATACCAGGGGCCCTTGATTTCGCCATCCGCAATCCTCATTTCGAACTCGGAAATCAAGTCAGTCATCCCTCCTCCTCCTCCTAAAATGCACGTAATGCGTTTTGTGTCCTTCGACCAGCTCTTTCGGCATCACTCGTTTCGTAATGCGCCAGATGAAATCCATTTCCGCGTGCGTCGTGCTCAACGCCAGCCGCGCTTCAAATACCGCCAGCATGCTGCCGTAGAAAAGAAAGACGGCGCCAATCAGCCCCATCACTACCGGAATCCAGGCGCCGCGCGCGCCGGCCGCAAGGCCGCGAGAATAAAAAAATGCAACGCCGCCAATGGCCACACTGGTCGCGACGAAAACACCCACGGCCAGGTAAAAAGTTGTGAGCGCCCGTTGCAGCAGACGCGAGCGACTGGTCAGCTTATCGAGTTGATCATAAAGCATGGCTCGCTCTTCTTCGAAGAACTCCGGCTGCTCATCGCTCGCTGCGAGCTGGCGTAAGCGATCCGAAAGTGCCCGCACCCGATCTACGACACGACCAAGCCGCGTTGAGGTTGAAAGGATCAGCGTGCCGCTGGCAGAAATCAAAACTGCCGGCGTGATCATGGCGGTCAATACGCCGAGTGATGCAGATAGGGCTTCCATGAAGAATTAGTCGCGGTTCATTCTAGCGACTTCGAACGATCGAGGCCAATTCGCTACGTAGGGTTCCGGCGGCTCTCGATGGCAGCACTGCGGAGGAGT
>DATANL010000454.1:0-6013 GCA_036266295.1 Pyrinomonadaceae bacterium
ATTCAACACACTGGATGGCAATCGGTCCTGCCCCGGTGGATACCCCAGGGGTGAGCTTAGGTTCCTCGGCCGGGCGCATCGATGGAGTGGCTCCCGATCCGGGCAACGCAGACACGATCTATGTCGGCGCCGGCGGCGGTGGGGTTTGGAAGACGGGAGTGTGGAGCAACCCGACGCCTACCTGGATTGTATTTACCGATGACATGCCCAGCATTAGTTTCGGTGGTTATCATCCGCTGGTCGTCCATCCCAAGCAACACGGCACGGTGTTCGGCTTAGTGTCCGGGCCGGGCGCGGGATTGATACGTTCAACCAACTTCGGACTGGGCTGGCAGCTGATCGGCAATAGTTTATTCGAAGGCGCCTCGCTGACCTCGATCGCCGTTCATCCGACTGACGTTAACACTCTCTATGTCTGCGTCTGGCGCGGCGGCAACTTCTGCACTCCAGGTGTGTACAAGACTACTGACGGCGGTGTGAATTGGAAGAACCTGACAACCTTTCACACCGGGTACGTGAGCGATGTCATCATCGCGAAGTGGGACTCGAAGACTCTGTTTGCCGGGATGATTGTCACGCCGAACAACGCCGGAGTCTCTACGGCGGGCGTCTATAGAAGCACGGATGAAGGGGCTAATTGGCATGTGCTTAACGGTCTGCCGAGCAATATTTTCGCTCGGAACTTCATTCGCCTCGAGTCTGCCGGCGAAACAGGTCGCGCCTACGCGACCGTCTTCACCTTCGATTCTGATGGCAACGATTTAGTCGGCCGTTATCGCACCAGTGATAAAGGCGACACCTGGAAGACATTGGCGGCCACGCCCGGCAATGCGGAAACGCGCTCGTGGCACGTATTGCTCGGCGTCGATCCTCAGGACAGCAAACACGTGTTCGCGAACGACGCATACTCGCTGTACGAGAGCAAGGATTCGGGCGCCACCTGGAAACGCGCCGACGTATCAGGCGGCAAGAACATCGGCGACGACTGGGTCAACATCGCTTTTGATGCCAAGAACAAAGTGGTGGTGACGGCCGATCGTGGTGTCTATCATTACGATCCCGCGACCAAGAACTGGGAACACCGGTGCGGCAATCTGCAGGTCACGCAGCTCTACACTGTGACATTGACTCCGCAAAACACCGACCGTTGTTACGGCGTCGCGCAAGACCACACCGGCCCTTTCAAATTCACCGGCAGCATTCTTTGGGACAAAATGCCCGGCGGTACCGGTGAGACCGGCAAGATTCTGGTTGACCCGCAAGATTCAAAGAGGCTCTATGCCTCGAATCCGCTCGCGCCCAAGACCGGA
This sequence comes from Pyrinomonadaceae bacterium, assembly GCA_036266295.1. Taxonomy (GTDB): domain Bacteria; phylum Acidobacteriota; class Blastocatellia; order Pyrinomonadales; family Pyrinomonadaceae; genus UBA11740. The sequence continues at coordinate 1,311 of DATANL010000454.1, forward strand.
CTGGTGAGCGCTTCAACTGATGGCGGCCAGACCTGGAAAGTAATTCGTAAGGACAACGGCTGGAACAACGAGGATTACAGTCTCGCTTACTCGGTGCAGAAGTCGTTTGTCATGGACCCTTCGAATGCGAAGCGTCTGCTGCTGGGCACAAATATGGTCTTCGAATGCAAAGATGCCACCGTCGCCAGTCCCGTATGGTCTGCCATCAGCGGCATCCTCTCGCCCGACACGAGCAACGTGGGAAAGCAATACATCACTGCGCTGGCCGTCGCGCCCTCTGATCCGAAGTCGCTCTACGCGGCGACTGCAGACGGTCACGTGTGGACCACTGCGGACGACGGCGCCCACTGGAGCCAGAACGATACCGGACTGCTGGGTTCAGGGGTGGGCAAGGTCGTGGGATTTGCGATCGATCCAAAAAACACCAAGCGCTTCTTTGCCGTTACCAATGGCGGTGCAGGAAAGAACATCTGGTTTCACGATCCGGCGGACGGAAAGTGGAAAAACATCTCGGGCGATATGCCGTGGAACCTCGGCGTTGCCTCGCTCGCCGTGGACTGGCGATTCACGCCCAACGTCATCTATGTAGGATCGGCGCGCGGCGTATATCGCTCGACTGATCAGGGTGTGCATTGGCATCGTTTCGGCAAAGACATGCCAAATACCACGGTCAGCGACTTGCAAACGTTGCCCACCAAGAATGTTCTGGCAGCAGGAACTGCGAGTCGCGGAGTATTCGAGATCCTCCTCTCTGATCCCAAAGAGGCGAAGGCGGCGATTCTCGATCACTTTCGAATTCCAGCACGTCCAGCGAATTTGCCGGATGTTGAGGCCTACGATCACGTCGGTGATCTGGCGCTGCTGCCCGGAAAGCATCGGGGAGAACCGCTGGTGGACGCGCGCGTACGCAACCCAGTGCGACGTCCTCCCAAGAAGTGACCGTGTCGACGGACCGTTGACCACTGAAGATCGGCGACGCCGAACAAACTCATTCGCAACCCGAGCCCGCATCAAGTCGGCAGACTCCGTGGGCGCTCGAGATGAACTCGGGTTGCGCCACAGAGTCGACGGAAGAGGTGCGCCGAGCTGAACCCGGTCGAGGAACCCTGCTTGATCGCGCTCTCCATGTCTACTACTCTAGATTCTTCCCCCGATTTCCCCACAAGTTAATTAGTCTTTTTCTTTATCACGAAAGGCGTAACTATGACTTCAAGAGTCGAGCGGGCCGAAGACCGGCTTGCCGATTTCACGCAGGACAAGCGTGTGCTCATTCTTTCATTAATGGCGATTGTGATCGGCGCGCTCAGCGCCGCGGTCGCCAAGATTTTAGTCTGGCTGATCGCCATCATCAGTAACCTGGTTTTCTACCGGACACTGTCTGCGGAATTCATCTCGCCGGTCAATCACCATCTCGGCCCATTCGTAATTCTCGCACCGGTGGCCGGTGGTCTGGTCATCGGCTTGATGGCCCGGTTCGGTTCGGAAAAAATTCGCGGCCACGGAATTCCCGAAGCCCTGGAAGCGATTCTGTTTGGAAGAAGTCGCATGGAACCGAAGGTCGCGGTGCTGAAGCCGCTGTCGTCCGCGATCTCGATCGGCACCGGCGGACCGTTCGGCGCCGAGGGACCTATAATCATGACTGGCGGCGCGGTCGGTTCGCTGTTCGCGCAGATGTTTCACCTGTCACCCGCTGAGCGCAAGACTCTGTTGGTCGCGGGCGCCGCGGGCGGCATGGCAGCAATCTTTGCGGCGCCGGTGGCAGCGGTACTGCTCGCCGTCGAGTTGTTGCTATTCGAATGGAAGCCACGATCTTTTATTCCGGTGGCGCTGGCCGCCGCGACGGCCGGCGCGCTGCGGATTCCTTTGATGGGCAGTGGTCCAATCTTCCCCGTCACCGCACACCTCGCGCTCGGGACTGAAGGATTAGTGCTCGCGCTCGTCGTCGGCATTATTGCCGGCTTGGCCTCAGGAGTCCTCACTACGCTGGTCTATGCGTTCGAAGATCTGTTTACGAAATTGCCGATTCACTGGATGTGGTGGCCGGCGATTGGCGGATTGTTTGTGGGCATCGGTGGTTATATCGATCCGCGCGTGCTCGGTGTTGGTTATGAAACGATTCAGGGTTTGCTGCGCGGCGAATTGATTGGGCCGTTGGTGGCCGGGCTGCTCATCGGCAAAGCATTGGTATGGTCGATCTCGCTGGGCTCCGGAACTTCGGGCGGTGTATTGGCCCCTTTGCTGATTATGGGTGGCGCGCTGGGCGCACTCGAGGCGCGTTGGCTGCCGATGGGCGACGCCGGCATGTGGGCGATGATCAGCATGGCCGCGATGATGGGCGGCACCATGCGCTCGCCTTTGACGGCGATGGTATTCACGCTCGAACTGACGCATGACTTGAATTTGCTGCCCGGATTATTAGTCGCGTGCATCGCCGCCCATGCGGTGACAGTGCTGGCGCTGCGCCGATCGATTCTGACCGAGAAGGTCGCGCGCCGAGGCTTTCACGTCAATCGTGAATACGTAGTCGATCCGCTGATGAGATTGCGCGTCAGCGAAGCGATGGACCGCGACGTGCCCACGATTTCCGCTTCAATGAAAGTGACCGAGTTAGCGGACCGTCTGGCCAAACGAGATCGCAGACTGTCGCGCCGCCAGGGGACGCTGATCGTCGATGACGGCGGATCGCTCTGCGGGATCATTACGCGCGGTGATGTGCTGCGTGCGATCGAGGAATTCGACAAGGAAGGATTGACGGTGATCGAAGCCGGCAGTCGAAATCTAATCGTGACTTATCCGGACGAAATCCTCTACGAGGCAATTGAAAAGATGGTGCGCCACGACATCGGTCGCCTGCCGGTCGTCAGCCGCGAGAATTCACGTGAAGTAGTCGGATATCTCGGACGCGCTGCCGTGATGACCGCGCGACTGCATCGCATGAACGAAGAACAGGAACGCGAACCCGGTTGGTTGCAGGGGCTGGCGTGAGTTTTTGAACCACGGAGGACACGGAGAAGAACAAGAGGAAGAAATTCTGACATGGCTTCTTCCTCTCTGTGCCCTCTGTGGTTAATTTCTCTGATTACATCTCGTGACGGTTCGCCATGCGACTTGTCCGTCGCTTCACTTATTTGCGAGCGCGCTATGCGTAAGCCACTTGGACCTCAGGACGCTGAGTACGACATTGTCCTAGTGAGGGTTAATTCAGCGAGTGTTGCTAGATCAAAAAACGTTTGACCGCTGTATCGCTTCGGCGTACAATTCGCCGATTCTTAGCACGCTCTCAGCGTCGCAACGCGGTTGAATTTTGCGAAGACGGCAAGGGGTCGAACGTTGGTCCTGAGTGCTGCTCAATAACGTGAACTCTCTACATCTCTCACTTTCGGCGTTTCCTTTCGCTCGTCGTGCAAGGCTTGACCGTTAAGCCAAACTACCTTCCAACTGGAGGATTCCAATGGCCCCTTGGTTTTTTCTCAGCTACGCCCGTGAAAACAATCGTGACAAGTACGTTGATGAATTCTTCAAAGATCTGAACGGTCGCATCCGTGATCTTACCGGTTCGAATGAGGACAGCTTCTTTGATACGACGACTCTCGAAGTAGGACAGCCGTGGCCGGAGGCAACGACCGAAGCGCTGCAGAGCTGTCGATGCTTCATACCCCTTTGTTCGCCCGCATATTTTAATAGCGACTATTGTGGAGAGGAATGGCAGTTCTTCGCTTCGCGACAAGCCGCATACGCTGGCACGCTACACGCTGGTCAGCCAAAGCCGCAGCTCATTCTTCCGGTCCGATGGATCCCTGACAGGCTGGGATGTTTTCCCTCTGTGGCGGACCAGATTCAATCCAATCATGCGGCTTTTGGCGAGCAGTACGCAGACACCGGCCTCCAGGAGTTCATTCGTCTCAAGAGCAAGTATCAGACGGAGTATGAGAATTTTCTCCATGTGTTTGCTAATCGCGTAATTGATGCCGCCAAGCCTCATGTCTTGCCCCGATGGTCGAAGGCCCCAACGTTCGATCAGTTGGAGAGCGCTTTCCACCACCGGCAGAGTAGTCGCCCGCCACATACGGAAACGTCAAATGACTCGCGCTCTGTGCGATTCATGTTCGTTGCGGGTCGCCGGGACGAACTACAACCGGTACGCGAAAAAGTCGACGCTTACGGTGAAGAGGGGGGAGAGGACTGGCAGCCCTATATTCCCGATTCGCCTCGGGCCGGGATTATCGCTGCGGAAGTGGCTGTCCAGCAGGATCTGCTCTACGCGCCTGTAGAACTGAATGCAAACATTCTTGTTGAGATCAAAAAAGCTGAAGAAGAAAAGAGAATCGTTGCCATAATTGTCGACGGCTGGACCTTGCAGATTGAACCTTATGGTGGCCTCATGAAGGAATATGACGATAAGAACTTTGTGAATTGCGCAGTCATCGTTCCGCTCAATAACAACGACGAGGAAACCAGGCGCCAGAAGGAATATCTCGACGAGGTTGTGAAGCGGACTTTTGCGAACGAATATGCCAAGCCTTCCGGTTGTTTTGGAATTGTCTATTCTCACGATCAACTCAAGAAAGAACTGGCGAGTGCCTTAAATAAAGCTCGCACGCGGTTAGTGACTAAAATCAAGCTCACAAACGATCCGCGTTCTTCAAAGATGCCAACCATTAGTGGGGTCAGGTAATAAATGAACGCTCCCGGCAGAATTATTA
>DATANL010000455.1:0-13787 GCA_036266295.1 Pyrinomonadaceae bacterium
GCGCGCGGCGATTCAGGAAGCGAACTTCGCAGCCAGCGACGACACGATCAACTTCAGCCTGCCGGCGAACAGCACTATCAACCTGTTGACGGCGCTGCCGGCGATTGACGGCAACGTGGTGATCAATGGACCGGGTGCGAATACGCTCACGGTGCAGCGCAGCACTGCGGGCGGGACGCCGAACTTCCGCGTCTTCGCGATTAATGCCGGCCGCACGGTCAGCATTTCGGGAATGACGATCAGTAACGGCAGCATGGTCAACGCCGCCGGCAACGAAGGCGCGGGCATCTTTAATCAGGGTACTTTGACGTTGACGGCTTGTGCGGTTACCGGCAACACAACTCCGCGCAGCGGCGGCGGCGTCCGTAATACCGGCACTATGACCGTTACCGGTTGTACGATATCCGGAAACAATGCCGACAGTGCCGGAAGCGGGGTTTCCAACATCGGTACTTTGACCATAATTAACAGCACCATCAGCAGCAATGTTACCGACGGTCTCAGTAACAGCTCGCCCGGAGTCGCTACCCTGGTTAATGACACCTTCTCCGGCAACACAGTGCGTGGCATCAGTAACAATGGGGGCGCGACTGTGAATATTGGCAATACGATCGTGGGGAACACGCCCGGAGGCGCGGCGGATGTTTCCGGCGCATTCAACTCGTCGGGTAACAACGTCATTGGCAACGCGAGCGGCAGCACGGGCTTCACTAACGGCGTGAACGGCGACAAGGTCGGCGCGACGGGTGCGGTGCTCGATCCGCGGGTGGGTCCGCTGGCTAATAACGGTGGGACTACCCAAACAAACGCGCTGTTGTCAGGCAGTCCCGCGCTCGATGGAGGCAACAACACGCTGGCGACGAACAACAGCCTGACCACCGATCAGCGTGGCGCGGGCTTTGGCCGATTCATCGATGCGGCAGACGCGGACGCGATTGCGCAAGTCGATATCGGCGCATTCGAAGCTCAACCTTCGATCGAAGACATCACCGATAAGTCCACCAACGAAGACACGGCCCTGCCGTCATTCAATTTCACGGTGGCTGACGGCGGCGTCTCGAACTTCACGGTGACGGCGACGTCGAGCAATACGACGCTGGTGCCGAACGGCAACATCAATGTCGGCGGCGCGGGATCGACACGCTCGCTGTCCATTACTCCGGCCGCTAATCAAAACGGTACGACCACGATTAGCGTTACCGCGGCAGGGACGATTGGCGCGACGGCGGTGAGTATGACCGACACCTTCGTGCTGACCGTGAATGCGGTTAACGATGCGCCGGCGTTCGCGCTGGCCGCGGGTCCGATAGTTAACGAGGACAGCGGACCGCAAATCATTGCCAACCAGGCCGTGAACATCAACGCCGGTCCGGCTAATGAGAGCGGGCAAACGGTGGCCTTCACGGTGAGCAACAACAACAACGGACTGTTCTCGGTCCAGCCGGCGATTAGTCCGACCGGAACGCTGACCTTCACGTCAGCGCCCGATGCTAATGGCTCGGCCACCGTTTCCGTTACGCTCAAGGACAACGGCGGCACAGCCAACGGCGGCAGCGATACGTCAGCGACACAGCAATTCACCATCACTGTGAATGCGGTCAACGACGCGCCGGTTAACACCGTGCCGGGCACCACGCAGCAGGTCACCGAAAACAGCACGCTCACATTCTCGACGGCGAATGCGAACGCGATTTCGATCGGGGACATCGATGCCGGCGGCGGTGCGATGCGTGAAACGCTGACGGCGACCAATGGCACCATCACGCTGGGCTCGACCGCAGGGTTGGCGTTCACAGTTGGCAACGGTACCGCCAACTCCACAATGACCTTCACCGGCACGATTGCCGCGGTTAACACTGCGTTGCAGGGAATGACCTTCACTCCGACCAGTGGCTTCAGCGGCGCGGCTACGTTGACGATCGTCACCAACGATCAAGGCAACACCGGCAGCGGCGGCGCCTTGTCTGACACGGACGTGGTCAACATTAATGTCAACGACGGTGGGACGTTGCAGCTCAGCGCGGCGACTTACACCGTCGGTGAGAACAGCGGCCCGGCCGTCATCACCATCACCCGAACCGGCGGCAACGCGGGAACCGCAACTGTCAAGATCGACACCAGCAACGGCACGGCTACGGCTGGTTCCGATTACACGGCAGTTTCGCAGACCGTCACCTTCAACAACGGTGAGACCAGCAAGACGGTCAACATTTCGATCGCCGATGACCTGCTCAACGAACCCGACGAGACAGTGAACATCACCTTGAGCAATGCGGGCGGCAGTGGCGCACTCGGCACCCCGGCAACCGCAGTGCTCACGATTAGCAACGACGACCCGGCGGGTGGCTACATCAAATTCAGCACGGCGAATTACAACGTGAATGAAGGCGGTATAGCGACCATCACGGTCCAACGCACAGGCACGCTGACACAGGCGGTCACGATTGATTTCGCGACCAGCGACAACAGCGATCCGGCTTCGTTCGTACCGTGCGCGCCGACTCCGGGCAACACGCTCGCCACGTCGCGGTGCGACTTTGACAGCGCCTTTGGCCGTATAAGCTTTGCGGCGGGTGACGGCGCTGATAAGACGTTCACCGTCATGACTCAGCAGGACAACTACGTCGAAGGTCCCGAGACGCTCACGTTGACGCTGTCGAACCCGACCGGCGGCGCGGGTATCCTCGGATTGCCGACGGCAACCCTGACTATCAACGACGATGCGTCTGAGCCGGCAGCCAACCCGGTCGATGACACCAACAACTTTGTCGAGAGCTTGTATCGCGACTTCCTGAATAGGCCGTCCGATGCGTCCGGCAAGGCGTTCTGGGTGAGCAACATCGACAAGTGCAATAGCGCGGCGACCCGGCCGCCGAATATGACTCAGGCGGAATGCATCGCGGCCTTCCGCGTGAGCACGGCCCAGGCCTTCTTCCTGTCGGGTGAATATCAGCAGACGGGTGGAACGGCGTATCTAACCAACAAGGTGGCCTTCGGTAGTCTGCCGAACTTCATTCGCTTCGAGACGGACGCGCAGATGCTCGGCAAGGGTTATGTGTTCGGCGCGCCGGGCGCTGACGCCGTGCTCGAGGCCAACAAGGTCGCATACTTCAATGACTATGTCTCGCGCACCGAGTTCGTGAATACATACGGTGCGGTTTCCAACCAGCAGTACGTCGAGACGCTCACCCAGAACACCGGAGTGACCTGGGGTGTGGGTGAGAAACAGCAACTGGTGGATGGCTTGAATAACGCGACGGAGACTCGCGCTACGGTCTTGCGGAAGATCACTGAGAAGCCGGACTTCCGTAACGCGGAGCGAGAAACCATGTTTGTGCTGACGGAATACTTTGGCTTCCTGCGGCGCAATCCCGATCAGTCCGGCTTCAACTTCTGGCTCAATAAGCTGCATAGCGCCAACGGCAACGCCATGCAGGCCGAAATGGTCAGGGCCTTTATTGAATCGCCTGAATACCGCCAACGTTTTGGCCAATAGGTTGAATCGCGCGGCTTAACCCGAAGGCGCGAGTGAGACCGCTCTCTCGCGCCTTTCTTTTTGTGACCGGGACGGGTGGCTGGCCGTCTAGCTTCTTGACACTGTCGATCGTCGGTTCATATGATCGGTCGTTCGACTGAGTTCTGAATAATGTTTGGCGCGAGTATCGGACGGGCAGGGCAGCGAATCATCGATGCGATGGTGCGCTGGCTGGCGCGCGGGCATATCAACCCGAATATTCTGACTTCGGTAGGTGTGGCTATCAACGTCGGTTCGGGCCTGCTTTTCGGATTCGGCCAGTTTTTCTGGGCCGGCATTGTCTTGATCGTCGCGAACCTGTTTGACATGCTCGACGGCCAGGTCGCGCGACTGTCGGGCAGGGTGACCAGCTTCGGCGGCTTCCTCGATTCATCGCTGGATCGATTGTCGGACATGGTGGTCTTCGTCGGCCTGATGGTGTTTTATGCGCGGGCCACGCCACATCATTCGACGCTCAACGTCTTCCTGGCCGGCGCCGGGTTGATGGGTTCGGTGATGGTTAGTTACGCGAGCGCGCGCGCCGAAAGCATGATATCGAAATGCGACGTCGGTTTCCTGCGGCGGCCGGAACGCGTGGTGCTTTTTATTATCGGCGCGCTGTCGACCTGGCCCGGCTCGAACAATTATTTCGCTTATCGAATGCCGGCGGTGCTTTGGGTCCTGGCCATCGGTTCTTATTGGACATTTGCCCATCGCATGTATCACACTTGGACAGAAGTCAATCGGACTGAGACAAAAGTCGCCGCGGAAAAAAAGGCCGGCGGTCCAGATCAGCACGAGGTCATCGCTGAACCGAGCCTGGCCCACAAAGTGGGTTGATCCATAGACACAGAATTAATACAAAACCCCGTCAGGGAAATTCTTGACTTCAAAGGCGCACTGGCTCTAATTTAGTTCCGCTTTTTCATTTCTCCAGAGGTTGCATCACTTGATTATCTGCCCTTCTTGCGGCTCTGCCCTTTCAGTTGATCTTTGCCTCGGCTGTCCGTCCTGTGGCGCTCGGGCCATTGGTCCGCCGTTGGCCAAGGCGGAACATGAGCTGCCGTCCTTTGGACGGGCCGCGCTCGCCTTCACTATCGGCGTGGCGATGTTTACGACCTTTGTCGGTCTGTTGATTGCCGTGCTGGTCGAGAATAAAGCCTGGCCGCTCGGTTTTTGGAAAATTGTCACAGCCGGTGAAATCACCGCCTGGCGCATCAAGTGGGAAATCTTGTTCGTCTCAGTGGTTGCGTTGGTGGTGGCCGCGCGCATCGTGCGGAGCATCAGCCAGAACCGTTCGCGTTTTATCGGCCTGTTACCGGCGCAGATCGGATTAGCCGGCGTGCTGACGGTTATCCTGATGGGCGTCGCGCTGATCGGAATCACGGTGCCCGAACGGATGCGTCAACGCCAACTAGCGCTCGACGCGGGGCGCAGTGCCCGGCTGCACACAGCCCATCGTGCCTTGCTCGAGTATCGCGACCTGCACGGGACTTTTCCGACCGATCGCGACAGCTACATTAAGGAACTCCGTACAGTGCCCGATCCTGACGGTTCAATTGCAGAGGCGCTGCGTTTTCTCGATCCAGCCGGATACAATTCGACCTCCACGCTGGCCGCGGCTAACCCCAAGAGCAAACCGATGGTGACGCGCGGAGTAGCGTTGCGAGATGCCCGGACGCCGGCGACGCCTGAAATGGGAAGCATTCCATTCACCAGTTACACTTTGACCTTGCCCAGCGAAAATCGTTGGTTTTCCTCAGACGAAGAACTGATCATGCAGGATGGCGTAATCAAAAAGAAGTCCGAAGTCACCTCATCAACCTCGACGTCTTTGCGAAATCCATAATTACTAATGTCATTCCTGGGAAGATTCCGACGGAACAAAATTGATCCGGAGGTGCAGCGCCGCGCCGTGCTGCTGCAGAGCGGACGCATCGGCGAAGCTACTATTCTCGGCATCACCAGCGACGCCGAAGGCAATCAGCTCCTTTCCTTCTGCTACACAGTTGCCGGCGTTGATTATGAAACAGTGCAGCGCCTGGATGAAGAACAACTCGCTCGCAAGCACCAGTATCTGCCGGGAGCCAGGGTCGCCCTTCGATTCGATCCACGCCGGCCCGCTAATTCAGTCGTCGTCTAATAATTAGTGACAAGTGCCGAGTGGCAAGTGACCCGCGTTCATGATTGCGGCTTGCCGCTCCCCAGTGCGGAAAGGCTTGCCTTTCCGAAGGTGAGTTTGGATTGGTTGAGGCTATGCCTCTAACGCGGAGGCGTAGCCTCCATGAATTCCTGGGAGCAGCATCCGGTAAGGCAGAGCCTTACCGCACTGGGCGGCGGCAAGCCGCAATCCGCCGGCTACTCTCTCGCAGCCCTTCGGGCTGTGCGGTGACTCGTCACCGCTTTGCTTTTGGGCGGGCGCAAAGCGCCGACAAGTCGGCGCACTCCAAACTAAGACAAGGGCCGAGTGACAAGTGACGAGTTCTTCACGTAGTATTTCTCTCGTCACTTGTAACTCGTCACTCGTCACTGCATTCGCGTGTTTCGCAAAATTCTAATTGCAAATCGAGGTGAGATTGCGATTCGCGTCATGCGCGCGTGTCGTGACTTGAATATTTCTCCCATCGCGGTTTTTTCGGAGGCGGACACCGGTTCATTGCACGTCCGGTTGGCGGATGAAGCCTACTGTGTGGGGCCGCCGCCTTCGTCTGAAAGCTACCTTGATATCCCGGCGATCATCGATGCGGCCAAGCGATCTGGGGCTGAGGCTATTCACCCCGGCTACGGCTTCCTGGCTGAAAACGCCGGGTTTGCGCGCGCCGTCGGCGATGCCGGTTTGGTTTTCATCGGGCCTCCGCCCGCAGCCATGGAAGTGATGGGATCAAAAACCAGCGCGCGACGGGCGGCCATCGCCGCGGGCGCTCCCGTGGTGCCCGGCACGACCGAAGCTTTGGCGGGTTTTGAAGATGCGCGCGAGACGTCGGCCAAAATCGGTTACCCCGTCATGCTGAAAGCTGCCGCCGGCGGCGGTGGGAAGGGAATGCGGCAGGTAGCCGGCGAACCAGATTTGCGCTCTGCCTTTGAAGCAGCCCAGTCTGAAGCCGCATCCGCTTTTGGAAATTCCGAGGTGTACGTCGAGAAGATCGTCGAGAAACCACGTCACATCGAAATCCAGATCTTCGCTGACCAGCATGGTAACTACGTCCATCTCGGCGAGCGCGAATGCTCGATTCAAAGGCGTCACCAGAAGGTGATTGAGGAGTGTCCGTCGCCACTCAACAATGACGATTTGCGACAACGGATGGGCGAGGCGGCGATCAAGATTGCCAGGAGTGTGAAGTACGTGGGCGCCGGCACTGTTGAGTTTCTCTATTCGGACGTGACGCGCGAGTTTTATTTTCTCGAGATGAACACGCGTCTGCAGGTGGAGCATCCGGTGACTGAACTGGTGACCGGATTCGATCTGGTGCGCGAGCAGATCGCGGTGGCCGGCGGCGCGCCGCTGTCCTTCGCGCAGAGTGATGTTCGCTGGCAGGGACACGCCATCGAATGTCGGGTTTACGCAGAAGATCCTGAGAACAATTTTCTGCCATCGCCCGGGACGATCACATTCCTCCGGGTGCCGGCCGGGCCGGGTATTCGCGATGACGGCGGCGTGTCTCAGGGCGACGAAGTTTCGATCTATTACGATCCGATGATTTCCAAACTCGCCGCGTGGGGCCGCACGCGCGCAGAAGCGATCGATCGAATGAGGCGCGCGCTCGACGAGTACGCGGTCGACGGAATCAGGACCACGCTGCCTTTCTTTCGCGAGGTCATTCGCGATCGGGAATTCATCGACGCCAAACTTGATACGGGATTCATCAGCAGGTTCAACGAGCGGCGCGCGGTCGCGGATGTAACCGGCGATACTGAAGACGTAACCAGAGAACGTGACCTCGCCCTGGTCGCGGCCGCGCTCGCTTATCAACGCGCTGCCGGAAAGTCTCAGCCCGCCCAGGCTGCGGCTCCGCAAAGCAAGTGGCGAATGTCGGGCCGCGTTGCGACGCTCAACAACGATTTGCGTCCACCTTCAAATTAATTCGAGTTCATGAAACTGCGCGCAATCATTTCCGATTCAGAAGTCGAGCTCGAAGTCCGGCGGCAGGGATCGCGCGTCTTCGCGACGGTCGCGGGGCGTGATTACGAATTAGAACTCAGGCGAGCGTCCGACCGAACTTATCTGCTGCTGGATGGCAACAGAGTTTTTGATTGCCGCGTCGACGGTGCGATCGAGTCGGGAGGACTGATTGACGTTATCGTCGGCGCGAACCGTCATGCGATCACATTGATCGATCCGAAACGGTTACGCAGCGCGGCCGGGGCGGGCGTGCACGGCGAAGGCGCCGCCCGCATCGTAGCGCCGATGCCCGGAAAAGTAGTGCGTCTGTTGGTCGAAGCCGGCCAGGAAGTTGAAGCCGGCCAGGGCATTGTCGTCGTTGAAGCGATGAAGATGCAGAACGAAATGAAATCGCCCAAAAAGGGCACGGTCATCAACGTCAATGTCACGGTTGGAGCGACCGTTAATGGCGGCGATCTTTTGGCGGTTATTGAATAAGGCGGGCCAAGGGGCGAAAACTATTTTCCGTTTGTGATTTGCCATTTCCCATTTGTCATTGGGACACTTCGTTTTCGAAACGGCGCGCTGATCGACGCGTAAGGTTTCAAATCAACAAATCAACAAATCAACAAATCAACAAATGAAAAATGAGAAATGACAAACAAATCTTTTCTTCACCTACTGACCTCCGAATCCTGCTGTGGGATCTGGATGGCACGCTCGTCCGCGGCAAGCGTTTCGGGACTTTCAAAGATTACACGGTGCCGATGCTGCAGGCTGTCTTTGGCACGGCCGGATGCCTGCCCGAATTGGTCGTGTCCGGCATGACCGATTTGCAGATCGTCGAAGAGGCCCTGCGCCCTGAAGGCATTACGCGGGAACACATCAGCGCGCGCAAGACCCAGCTGAAGGAATGCTACATTCGCGAAATGAAGCGCGCCGTGGGCGATGGCGCACACGTCATCGAAACCATGCCGGGCGCGCACGAAGTCCTCAAGGCGGTTGATGAACATCCACGCTACCTCTCGGCCTTGCTCACCGGGAATATCGAACCGGCCGCGCACTTGAAAATCGAGATCGCCGGCATCGCGCAGTTTTTCAACTTGCCGGGCGCATTTGGCGACGAGTCATTCGATCGGCGCGATCTTCCCGCGAAGGCAGTCGAAAGAATTAATCGACATCTTGGCCACGAGTTATCCGCGGAGCAGTTCATCGTGATCGGCGATACTCCCAACGATGTCGCGTGCGCGCGCCACTTCGGCACGCGCGTGATCGCGGTCGCCACCGGACGCATTCACTCGGTCGAAGAGTTGCGTGCCTGCGAACCCGATGCGTTGCTGCCGGATTTGCGCGATGTCGAGCTCTTCATGAAAACATTAGCAAACGTTTGAGTTCCCGCATTCCATCGCGCATTAAAGTACGCGATAATCATCAAAGCCCTCGGAACTGCCAACCCCAAGTCACAACTGGAGGTGCAACTATGCTGGTTAATTGGTTACGCGATGTCGATGCGGCGCTGGCGCAAGCCAAAGCTGAAAACAAACCGCTCTTGATCGATTTTTCGGCCGCGCCCGCTTGAGGCGCATGTGCTCAGCTGGAAGCTGAGTCATACTCGGATCAGAAAACCGCCGACTTCATCAATCAAACTTTCGTCCCTCTCGAAGCTCACATCAAGGAACATCCGGCGTGGTTCAAACGCTTTGCGGCGTTGTGGACTCCGAGCGTGCTGGTGATGAATGTGGACGGGGTCGAGCAATACCGCATCGAAGGCTATCTGCCACGCGACTGGTTTCGTGCGCGGCTCGAAATGGCGGTGGCGCGCGTCGAGTTTATGAAGAAGAAATTCGCTGACGCCGAAAAGATATTCGCTGCCGTCGCAGAGCAGCACGGCGATACGAGCGTCGCGGCCGAAGCGATCTACTGGCGCGGCGTCTGTCACTACAAGGCGACAAACGATCACACCGTCCTCGGTGAAGTCGCGAAAGAGTTAGGCGCGAAATATCCGGATGACGAATGGACTATGAAGAGTCTGCCGTGGGCGCATGAATAGTTTTCAGTTGTCGGTTTTTAGTTTTCAGCGATTAGCGTGTGTTCAGGGCAAAAAACTTAACCACAGAGGACACAGAGAAAGACAGCAACTAAGGCGAGTCGTTTTGCTCATTGCCCGGGTGCATTCCTCCTGTTTTCTTCTCTGTGTCCTCTGTGGTGGATCGCTTTCACTTCAAAAACGGGCTTCAGACCAAATCGCTTTTTCATATCGAGCAAAGGCTTCCAAAGCTGAAAACTGAAAACTCAGAACTGAAAACTAGATTCTATGGAATCCTTTTAAAATATCCTGTGTGGTCAGTCGCAGAATTACGGGACGTCCATGCGGACACGTGGTCGGCGATGATGTGGTCAGCAGGCGATCGATGAGCCGGCGCATCTTCTCTGGCGCCAGGGGCATGTTGACCTTGATGGCGGCGTGACAGGCCAGCGACGCGGCGATCTCATCACGGAGCGTTGCGCGCGCGGCACCTTTCTTTTCTGAATCAACCGTGTCCAGCACTTCGGCGAGAACATTGCGCGCTTCGCTGGCCGGCAAGTCCGCAGGTGTCGATTTGATTGCGACCGTCCGGCCGGACAAGCGCATCAATTCGAATCCATAACTCTCCAATTCTTCCGCCACGTGATCGAAGACTGCTGCCTGCGCGGGTGTCAGGTCAAAGGTCTCTGGAATCAACATCTGCTGCGATTCCGGACGGCGCGCAGACTCCAGCGCTCGATATTTATCAAACAAGACGCGCTCGTGCGCGACGTGCTGGTCGATCAAGAGCAAACCGTCTTCGTCCGTCGCAATGATGAAACTTTCTTCGAGTTGGCCCAGCGGACGAATGTTCGCGCTGAGTGATTCGACCGCAACCTCACGCACAAATTTCAGCGCCGAATCGAGTGGTGGCAAGTCCGGAAACGCCCTCGCCGCGGTCTCGGTTTGCGGGAGCTGAATAGCCTCGCGCAGATCGTCAAGCGCAGGTTCGGAAATAGTTCCGCTCACGACGAGCGAGTCGATGCGGTCATAATCTTCGCCGGCGGGCGTCCTTGTCCGAAACTCCGGCGTCGGCGTGGGACTTACAAATCCCATCCGTTCTTGTTGCGCTTCCGGTCTTAGTTCAAAAGTTTTTGCCGGTTGCGTGGTGACTGATGTCTCGGCCCGCGTTTCATAGGTAGCGGCGGTCGGCGTGTAGTCGGGCCCGACCGCGTCGCTCCTTACGGCACTGCGCTCTTCGGCGGCGGAAAGATAACCCGCGCTGGCCAGGCCCGCGCGCACGGCTTCGCGCACCGCATCAGCAACTGCGGCGGCGCGCCGGAACCGCACCTCTGTCTTGGCGGGGTGAACGTTCACGTCCACCTCTTCGAGAGGCACGTCAACGAACAGCAGTGCGACGGGATAAACGCCGTGCGGCAAAATCGAACGATATCCTTCTGAAAGGGCGCGGCCAAGCAAACGATCTCGAACGAAGCGGCCGTTGACGAAAAGAAATTGGGCGTCACGCGAAGTTCGCCGCTCGCGGGGCGCCGACACAAATCCGCGGACGCGGGCGATCTGTGGCAGCGAAAAGCTCGTCTCTGTCGGCTCACTGATCGCGTTATTTACCTCGAGCAGACCGTCGAGGAATTGCGTGCCGAAAATTTGATAGGCCCGTTCGCGCAAGTCCTTGGCGGCCGCGACGCGCAGGGTCTCGCGACCGTTGTTCGTCAAAGTGAAATGAAGTTCAGGGTGCGCCAAAGCGTAATGCGTGACCAGGTTCGTGAGGTGATAGCTTTCAGTTGCTTCTGAGCGCAGGAATTTCCGCCGCGCCGGCGTATTGAAAAAGAGATCGCGCACTACGATCGTCGTGCCGCGAGGATGCGCGGCGTCTTTCACGTCGCGCATGCGCCCGCCGTCGATCAACACGCGTGTGCCGGCTGATGAATCATCGGTGCGCGTGATCAGTTCCACGCGCGCCACCGAAGCAATCGAAGCCAGTGCTTCACCGCGAAAGCCCAGCGTCGCGATCGCACTCAGATCGTCAGCCCCTTTAATCTTCGAGGTCGCATGTCTCTCAAACGCCAGCACCGCGTCGTCGCGAATCATCCCTTCGCCGTCGTCGATAATTTTCAGCAGGCGACGGCCTCCCGACGCGACATCTATGGCGATGCGCGTTGCGCCGGCGTCAATCGCGTTTTCGACCAGTTCTTTGGCTACGGAAGCGGGTCGTTCGACAACTTCGCCGGCAGCGATCAGATTGGCCACGTGGTCCGGGAGTACTCTTATTTTCGACATGTGACAGATGCTAGATGCTAGATGCTGGATGCGAGATGTCAGAGCTGTGCTCAACGGCTCGCATGAGGCCGTTGAGAATCCTGGCGACTTCGTCCAGTTGATTTTTCAGCTCACGGTAGTGATCAGCGGCGAAATAATTCAAGCGAAGCGATATTTCTAAATGTGTGTCTAGTTCCCACAACGAACCGCGTGAGTTGCCCAGAAAATAAAGATATTCCGTGGGTAAGCGGCGGCCCTGGCCTTCAGCAATATTGGCAGGCACTGATATGACAGCGCGACGGATCTGACGTGTGAGCGCGTAGGTTTCTTCTTTGGGGAATTTGGTGGTCGCGGTATAAACAGTCTCGACCAAGCCCATGGCTTTCTGCCAAACAATCAAGTCGCGGTGACTCTTGATTTTTCCGGGAGCGGTCATCAGATGCTCCTCACATCTAATATCTTGTATCTGACATCCAGCATCTGATATCTAACCTTACAAGTAAATCACCGAATGATCTTTGGACTCGAGCTCGATGGCATCGAAAATCCAATCAATAAAATAAACACCGTGCCGCGCGATAAATGAAGTGATATTGATATGTCGTTCCTGCAGAGCCTTCTGTGGATAGAGCAGGTCGAATGCGTGTTCCAACTGGCGCCGCACGGCCTCGTCGCGCGCAAGCTGCGCGCGATTGAAACGGGTGCGCAAACCGTCGATTTGATAATTGATTTTGCGGCGGCCTTTGTCTAAAGCTTCGGCGAGCGTCGGTTCGACGCGTCGTAGCTGATCCTGCAAACCGTCGAGTTCTTTATTGAAAGTCTCGGACGTCTGCTCGAACGTCGCGGCCGTTTCTTTGCCGAGATGCCTGGTGACTACCTGCGCGGTCACGTGATCGAGCCCGGCAAAGAAATCCTGAAGCTTGATGCTGTAGCGTTCCAGCGAACGACCGGTGTGCTTTTCAACGAAGGTCAGACTGGCGCGCGGCAGGATTGGCGTCACCGGCCGTTCGAGCAGGCGATAGACCTCTGAGGTCTGCGCGAAGTAAGCAATCTCGGCCGAGCCGCCATAATAGGCAATCGTCGGCAGCAGGTAGTCCTGGACCACCGCGCGCAAAGTTACATTGGGACTGAAGCGATCCGGTTCGCGTTGCGCCCAGTCGGCGAGTTCCTCGGCCGTGTATCCATCGTCTGCTTTCGCGGATTTTGTTTGATATCGACCGTTGCTGTTTTTGCTGAGCGCCTGGCGCGCGCCATTCTCATCATGCAGGAAGAGCGGAAATGAATTTTCCGACGGCGTGACTTGCGCGTGATATCCGGCCGTCTCCAGTTCGCGGCTGCGACTCACGACGGCGGCCGCGATGTTCGAGGCGTGACGAGCAGCTTCCGCATATAAAGGCGCCGCCATCTGCTTCAGTTCGGCATCCAGCGGATCGAGCAGAATCAAACCGCGCTCAGCCGTGAGGCGCGCGAGCAGGCGCGCGAACGAATCAGAAAAGCTCTGTTGGGCGACATAGGAATCACGCAAGAGCGACCGCAGCTCATCTGCAAATTCCGTCTGCGGCAACGAACGAATTAACTGGTCCACGATGTCGCCGATGCTTTCATCGATCGTGACCCGGCCGACCGGCAATCCGTCGCTATGAATTTCCGGGTTGACCGCGACGCGGCCCAATTTGCAATCGCGATTGATGAACTCCGCGGGCGCAACTTCCTCGAAATCGTGGTCCTCGCTGGCGATCCAGAAGACGGGAACCGCTTTGATGCCACGGTGGGTCAAACACTCCGCGAGTTTGATTGCTGACAGTGCTTTGTAAATCGAGTACAGCGGTCCAGTGAACAACCCGGCCTGTTGGCCCGTTACGACCGTTATGCAGTCAGACTCGTTTAGCAGC
>DATANL010000456.1:0-2670 GCA_036266295.1 Pyrinomonadaceae bacterium
AGTAAGCACCAGACAAAACACATTTTGCTTACCGTCGAGCTGCTGCCGGATGCTCCTGAGAATGGCACGTTCCGTCTCGATCGCAATCTGCGTTCAGGCTTTCGCATCAACTCAATTGACTACAAGGAACTCAGCTCAACCGAATTAGAAACGCCGGTCGTCAGTTCAACTCAAGGTTAAGGAGCAAACCAAATGAAGACCCTATTTGCCCTACTTATCTGGTCGTGTGCCTGCGCTACGTCGCTCGCGCAACAGCCAACGCCATCACCGAGCCCGTCACCCGTTAGGCGCACTGTGTATCGCCATTGGTCGCGACGAACTCAGCCAGCACCGAGCGTTGATGCCTCGGCTAAAACAGAACCCGCGACAGACTTTTTTGTCGGCGAGGCGCGCGTCGAGGTAACTAAAGACGAGACGGTGATCAAGCTGGCGATGGCGCAGCACGGCAGCGTTTTGATTGAACTCCCTGCTAACGACGGCCCGCGCTACATCATTCCGGGTGATCCTGAAATGGCCACCGTAGATGAGAAAGCGCTGGAGCGAAACAAACGCGCGATTGTCGTTCGGCCGGGAACATTGTTCGTGACGCCAGTGCCCAACCACAGAGCGCGCACCCCGGCGGCGACCGTGACCGTGCAGATGCGAAGCGGGTTGGTGGTCACGTTTCTTTTTTATCCCGTAGAAAACCTCGCGCAGAACGTGCATCGCTGTGTACTCAGTTACAACCGCGATGAGGTTGTGGCGCGACGGCGCGCGGCAGGACTGCCAGTGAACCTCGACAATAACTCAACCAGTAGCGAAAGGAGGGATTCAACTGGGCAGTCCACTGCGCCGACTTCGATCTCTGTAGAAGACATTGGTGAGAATAAACCGGCTGATGCAAATGCTGCCACGCTGAAAGAAACCAAACCTGACACTCCAACGAAGCCGCCAGATGAGAGCGCCGCGAAACCGGCTACAACACCTTCGAACTCAGCAGTCGCTGACGTGGTGAATACAGAGACTGAGAAAAACGACCGACTGAAGACGCTGACTGCTGACGCCCTCTCACGGGCGACCAAAAAGCCGAAGCAATTCAAGAACTGGACCAAGCCAGCTCACGGACTGTCTTTAGCGGTGCGGCCAGAGATCGATCCCAAACATGAGTTTGCCGTAGTCGTACTCGCCGTCAAGAACGCTAACGGCGAGATGGTCAAACTCGTCTCCGGCAATCCCGATCTCCTGATCGAAATGCTGGACGAGCAGTCGAAGCCCATCAACATTCAGTCGATCAAAAAGCTGTACACGGAGGCGAGCGATAGCGGCGGCGAAGTGCCCGTAGGCAAGACGGTTTATTACGCAATCGCCTATACCGCCCCAGTCCTGGGTGCGCGACAACGAGTAAAAGTTGTCGTCAGTCAGACCAACGCCGCCGATGAACCGGCGTCAATCGCGCTCTCAAGTAACGCGCGTTAAGGAGTCGAACTATGAACCAGAATGGAAACCAAAGAAATCTGTCTGCCGTTGAAGTCATCGACGAAGACACTATCCAGACCGAGCCGATTTTATACGACCGTGATAACCCGGTACTTCAGCCCGCGCAGGAGAGGGGTAAGACAAAGAAGCGAAGCTGGAAACGGCGGTTGATTGGCTGGTCGTTTGCGCTGCTTCTGATTGGTGGAGGCGTCGTCGCCTTGTATCTACTGACACGTGTCAGTCGCGTCAACGTCAAAGTTGATGCCGATTCACCGCGCAATTCGCAAGTCACCAAGGCTAACGACCAGTCAACGAACGCGGACGACAAGTTAACCTTAGAGGCCATTAATAAGGCGCGTGAGGCAGCAGGAATTGATAAGGCCTCAAATCCAAATGGCTCCGCCTCACCTAATCCATCCCCGGAACCTTCACCCAAACTGCAATTCAATGCGGGCCTGCGATTCAATCCCAACAATTCTCCGGCGACGGAACGGTTTGAGGATGCGAATCAGGGCAACGGTAATCAGCAACAGAAACAGGATCAGAATCAGACAGCTCAACGCATTAACGATCCGTCGCTCGTCAGTGTCAGTCAGAACCACGCCAATGGCACGCAGAGCATCTTTGTTGACGACGCACAAGTGAAATCGACTGTGCGATTGCCGCTGACACCAGCGTCGCTGAAATCGGATAAGGCCGCTGAACCACTGATTGCCAAGCCGCCCGCTGCCGTTCTGCCGCCATTCGGCACTATGTTGCCGGTCCGCACTCAAGGCGTGATCTTCACGCTGCGAAATAACTCCTATGCGCGACTCGAACTAACTCGTGATTGTTCCGGGACGGGTTGGTCGCTGCCAAAGGGAACAGTCCTGGTCGGTCGCACCTCGGGCAGCGAAGTTGATCGCGCTTTCATAAACGTCCTGGGCTATATCGATCCGCGTGATAACAAGCTGGTGAAAGTGTCCGGCGAAGTGCTCGGGAGCGATGGCGCCAGTGGCATCTCCGGGAAACGCATCACGGTTGACAGCAATCATTTCAAACAGACCTTGCGGAAGATTGCCTTGAGCGGAGTGCAGGTGGCGGGCACGATGGCCGGCGCTTTGACCGGTCGGGGGACGGTCGTAATCGACAGCGCCGGCTATCGTTTGATGAATCCGATTACCGACGATGCGCGCAACGCGCTGGGAGGCGGCTCACAGAGAAACAGTTTCGTTA
>DATANL010000457.1:0-8335 GCA_036266295.1 Pyrinomonadaceae bacterium
CACTCGTTGGCGACAACGCCGGCCTGAGCAACGTTCCCGGCGTGGTCATCAACGGTCAGGTTGATATCGGCACGGCGCCGCCGGGAGCGGTTCCAATTCTCACGCACAAGTCGAGCAAGCTCGTCGATGTATTGAAGGCGCTGCTTTGCTATTCAAATAATTTCATGGCCGAACGAATCGGCGACGGGCTCGGCGGACCGGACGCTATCAGCGCGCTACTCGTCAAGAAGCTGAACTTGAACGCCGACGATTTGTCGCTGGCGTCGACCAGTGGCGTCGGGGTCAATCGCGTGACGCCGCGCGCGATGATGAAAATTCTTCGGGCGCTGCGCGACGAGTTGGCGAAGAACAAACTTTCGTTGTCGGACATCCTGCCGGTGGCGGGTATCGATCCCGGCACGCTCGAAGAGCGATATACCGATGCGCTCGAACGCGGCAGCGTCATCGCGAAGACCGGAACGCTGATTCGCACCGACGGTGGCGCGAGTTCACTTGTCGGGCAAATGAGAACGAAGAGCGGCCGCGTAGTGCTGTTCGTGATCATGAATCAACGCGGCAACGTCGTCCGGTTTCGTCAGAATCAGGACGCGATCGTAACCTCGATCCAAAACTCTCTGGGCGGCCCGGCGCCGTTCGCATATCAACCCGTGAAACTCGCGATGCGTCTCGCCAACTCAGAGTTCGAGGCCGCGAAAGGACGCGGCGAGTTTGAGCCGAAGAATTAGTGATCAGCTCAAGAAGTAGTGACCAGTGACCAGTGACCAGTGGCCAGTGACCAGTGACCAGTGGCCAGTGGCCAGCCAAGTTTCTTGTCACAACAGACTGACCACTGACCACTGACCCGCAGCCCATGCCTGACGTTCTCCTCGTCGAAGACAAAGAAAGCCTGCGCCGCGTTTTGCGCTTGACGCTGGAACGCGCCGGATACTCCGTGACCGAAGCGGCTGATGCCCGCGCCGGCGTGGCGGAGATCGGACGCGTGCCGCACAAGATTGTCCTGACCGACCTGCGCATGCCGGACGGATCGGGCATCGACGTGTTACACGCGGCCAAGGCAGCGGACAGCGAGGTGCCGGTGATCGTGATGACCGCGTACGGCTCGATCGATGAAGCCGTGCAGGCAATGAAAGATGGGGCGCACGACTTTCTGCAGAAGCCGGTCGATTCAAATCATCTGCTGCTGCTGGTCGCACGGGCTTTGGAGCAGTCGCGCCTGCGCACCGAGAACATTCTGCTGCGCGAGGAATGGTCCAAGCATTACGGCTTTCCGCGAATCATCGGCGAGTCCGAAGCGATCAAGCGTGCCGTCTCAGAAACCCAACGCGTGGCGCAAACCGACGCTACAGTTTTGTTGCTGGGTGAATCGGGGACGGGGAAGGAATTGTTTGCGCGCGCTGTGCATCATCTCTCGCCGCGACGCGAGAAACCGTTTGTGGCGATCAACTGCGCGGCAATTCCCGAGACGCTGATTGAGAATGAATTGTTCGGACACGAACGCGGCGCCTTCACCGGCGCCGGCGATCGCCGTCAGGGGAAATTTGAATTAGCAGCCACCGGCACGGTCTTTCTCGATGAGATTGGCGAGTTGCCTTTGGCGGTGCAGGGAAAACTCCTCCGGGCCATCGAAGAGAAGTGCATCGATCGCATCGGTGGACGCGGCCCGGTACCAGTCGACGTGCGCGTCGTAGCAGCGACCAACAAAGAGTTGCGCGCCGCGGTCGATGCCGGCGAATTTCGTGGCGATCTGTTTTTCCGGCTGGCCGTCTTTCCCATAGACATCCCGCCTTTGCGCGATCGCGGAGACGACATAATTATGTTGGCCCGTCACTTTGCGGCGGAACTCGGCAAAGAAACTCGCGGCGTGGAAGCAACTTTGAGCGAGGCCAGCATTCCGGCGTTACGCGCACATCGCTGGCCCGGCAACGTGCGCGAACTCGAGAACGCCATCGAGCGCGCGTGTATCCTCGCCGATACTTCCGAACTCCAACCCAAAGACCTGGGGTTGATTGCCGCCGGCGCACAGGATCCAAAAAGTTTCGGGTTTGATTTGTCCGGGACTCTGAGCGATGCGACGGAACGTGCGGTGAAGATGATTGAGCGACAGAAGATCGCTGAAGTTCTCGCTCAGCACGACGGCAACAAAACCCGCGCCGCCGAAGCGCTCGACGTGAGTTACAAAACCCTTCTGACGAAGATTAAAGAGTATAATCTCTAGCGAATGAGCGACGCGCGCGACGGAAGTCCGAAGCCTCCAGCATCCAAATTGAAACCAGAAGACCTCACTGGTGAGTCTGCCGAACGCAATTCATCTCATGCTAACGGACTAAGACACGACCGGAACACCGCAGAAATCTCAGGCGAAATGATCGACGTGGTGGGGGAAGCCACCGGCGAATTTCCGCGCGCTGCGTCTGACAATGGCGGTGGCGAGAGCACGGGTCGATCAGCCTTCATGGTTGGCGCGGGCATTTTGATCAGCCGCATCATCGGTGTCGTTCGCCAACGAGTCTTCGCTCATTACCTCGGTACCTCGGATGCCGCTGGAGCTTTCAGCGCCGCGTTTCGAATTCCCAATTTTCTGCAGAATGTCTTTGGCGAAGGCGCGCTATCGGCGTCGTTCATACCGGTTTATGCAAACCTGCTGGCGAAGGGTGACAAAGAGGAAGCCTCGCGAGTGGCGGACGCGGTGCTGACTCTTTTGGCGCTGGCGACGTCGGTCATCGTGCTGGTTGGTGTACTCACCACGCCGTTCTTCGTGGGCCTGTTTGCGGCCAGCTTCGATCCGGCGACGCGCGAACTCACCATTCAATTAATTCGAATATTCTTTCCCGGCGCCGGTCTCCTGGTGTTGTCGGCCTGGTGCCTGGGCGTGCTGAACAGTCACCGCAAGTTCTTTCTTTCGTATACCGCGCCGGTCGTTTGGAACCTTTCGATCATCGCGACGCTCATCTGGTTCGGCGGGCGCGACGACTTTCATCTCGCGACTTTCGCGGCCTGGGGCTCAGTAGTGGGCAGCGCGCTGCAGTTCGGTGTGCAGATGCCGACGGTCATTATGCTGCTGCGCAGGCTGCGTCCGGTTTTTGATATCGCCACGCAGAATGTCCGACTGGTGCTCAAAAGTTTCGGACCGATTTTTATGAGCCGCGGTGTGGTCCAGATTTCGGCGTTCGTTGACACGATGCTCGCCGGATTGATCAGTCCGCAAGCCGTGGTCGCAATCACGTACGCGCAAAGTCTCTACACCTTGCCGGTCAGTCTATTCGGCATGTCAGTTTCAGCTGCCGAGTTGCCGGCGATGTCCAGTGCGCTTGGGTCCCAGGATCAAGTCGCCGCGCAGCTGCGTCATCGCCTCAATGCAGGATTGCACCGCATTGCTTTCTTCATCGTCCCATCGGTTATGGCGATGATGGCCTTTGGCGATGTCATGACCGGCGCGCTTTATCAAACCGGACGATTTAATCGCGCCGACTCGAAATACGTCTGGGGAATTCTAGCCGGTTCGACTGTCGGTTTGCTCGCGTCGACCCTGGGCAGACTTTACGCGTCAACTTATTACGCGTTGCACGACACGCGCACACCACTGGGCTTCGCAGTTATCCGAGTCACGCTGACGACCGGCCTTGGTTATCTGTGCGCGATACCTTTGCCGGCGCTGATTGGCATTGACCCAAAGTGGGGAGCGGCGGGGTTAACGGCATCAGCGGGCATAGCAGGTTGGATTGAGTTTGCGTTGTTGCGTCGCAGCCTCAACCGGCGCATCGGGCGAACGGGATTGACGACTCCTTACATCACGAAATTGTGGGCAGGCGCCCTGGCCGGCGCCGCGTTGGGCTGGGGCATCAAGCTGGTCTTGCCGCACCTCCATCCGATCGTCACTGCCGCGCTGGTGCTGGTTCCTTATGGGTTGCTGTACTTTGGAGTGACCGCGGCTTTTGGCATCGAGGAGTCGGTCGCAAACGTACGGCGGGCGTTGCGGATAATTCGGTTGAAGAGGTGAGGGAAGAGCCTAATCGTTCGTGCCTTCGCGCTCTTTCATCTGGTAGCGATCGAGTTTGAGATAGAGCCCTCGTCGCGTTAAGCCCAGTTCGCGTGCGACGCGAGAAATATTTCCTTTGTGACGTCGCATGGCGTCGCCAATCATTCGGCGTTCAACTTCTTCAAGGGCTTCGGCCAAACTAACATTCTCGATCGGCACGACTTCAGAACGGCCCGTGGCGGTGGTGCCCATCACGCTCACGCTCGACGGCGGAACTGTGGGGACGCCCATTTGGCGCAGCTCGGGCGACAGTTGCTCAGGCGTGATCAGGGTGCCGTTCTCACCACGCGCGACGATCCGCTGCACCTCGTTGCAGAGTTGCCGCACGTTGCCGGGCCAGTCGGCCACCATCAGCAGGTCGACGGCTTGCGGCGTGATTTGAATGTCATGACGGCCGAACTTCGACGAGTAATGATTGATGTAGTAATTCACCATCGTGGGAATTTCCGAGCGGCGCTCGCGCAGCGGCGGCACGCGCAGACGAATTACGTTGAGGCGATAATAGAGGTCCTCGCGAAACTTGCCCTGGGCGACCAGCTCTTCAAGATCGGTGTTGGTCGCCGCGATAATTCGCACATCAATCTGGATCGGCTTCTGCTCTCCCAATGGTTGAATCTCGCCTTCCTGCAGGA
Source organism: Pyrinomonadaceae bacterium (assembly GCA_036266295.1). Taxonomy (GTDB): domain Bacteria; phylum Acidobacteriota; class Blastocatellia; order Pyrinomonadales; family Pyrinomonadaceae; genus UBA11740. The sequence goes on from DATANL010000457.1 coordinate 4,669, forward strand.
AGCGCAGCAGTTTTGGCTGAACGTCCGCGGGCAGATCGCCCACCTCGTCGATGAAAAGCGTGCCGCCGGCAGCCGAACGAATCACGCCGGATGAATCGTTAACTGCGCCGGTGAACGCGCCGCGACGATGGCCGAACAGATAACTCTCCGATAGTTCCTTGGGGACAGCGGTGCAGTTGAACGGGACGAAGATCTTGTCGCGACGGGCCGAGAGCGCGTGGATCGCGCGGGCCACCAATTCTTTTCCGGTTCCCGATTCGCCGGTGACCAGCACCGTCACGTCCGATGATCGAATCTTGTTGACCTCTTCCACCAGCCGGGTCATCGCCGGACTCGAATGGATGAAGCCGGGCATGAGACCGGAACTGGTCGCGCCATCCTGTTGTTCGCTGCCATGTTCACTGACGCCGCGCGAACGCAGCGCGCACACGTCCATGCCGAGTTCGACCACGCGGAGCAGAGGATCGAGTGACATGCCGGCTGAAATCTCGGCGGCGTCTGCCGGTGACATCAGCAGCGTCGCAGGCAGAGAGTTGGTGGACTTGAGGACAATAAGTTTCAGGTTGCGCCGTCTGGCGAACCGCTGGCGAGCATCGTTGTCATCGATTGACGGAAACTCCGCCGCGAGTTTGTCGGCGTCTTCGCCTTCATAGCCGTGGGCGACGACAATTCTTTGCTTCCGCTCTTCGTCAGGTTCGAGGATCATCACCTGCTTCGCGGCCGTCTCCTGGTGCAGTACTGCCGCCAGTTCTCTGAGCAGCAGGGCGCGCGAAGAGACAGCTTCTGCCAGGCGCATCGTAATCAATTGAATGGCAGCTTCCCTTTGACGCTCCTGTTGTCGCGGGGTGAGTTCCCATTCAGCCAGTGCGGCCTCGGCGGCTTCCAAATCGCGACGAGCGCCCAGTTCGCGAAATACGTTGATCGCTCGCGATAGATGCTCGGCCGCTAACTCCGATTTCGACAGGATGTGAGCGCGGCCCAGATCGAAGTGGGCGCGGCCGGTGCGATAGCGATCGCCGAGCAACTCAAACGTTGAGACGCAACGGCCAAAATGTTGCGTGGCCGCGGCCGCGTCGCCGTTCGCGAGCGCCAGCAACCCATGCAATCGGTGGGTCTCTCCGCTCAGACCGATCGCTGCGGGCGAGTCGGAAGCCTGCTCAGAGAGCTCATTCAATTTGGCGACGCAGATCGCGAGATCACCGCGGTGCAAATAACTATCGGCAAGCAGGAGTTGCGATTCCCAAATGGACTGCCGATCGCCGATTGCCTCCGCCGTCTGTAAAGCTTGTTTCGCGGTGGCCAGCGCCAGGTCAGATTCATCAGTGGCGATGTAGCAGCGCGCCATGTTCCGGAGGGTTTGCGACATGTGCCACTTGTTGCCGCTCTCCCGGGCCAGGATGACGGCGCGCTCCAGGTAGCCTTTGGCTTCCTCCATGTCGCCTCTGAGCAGGCAAAGCTCGCCGAGAGAATCCAGGCACATCGGAATCTTCTCGTCTCGATCATCTATTTCGGTGATCAGAGACAACGCGCGATTGAAGGACTCGCGCGCTCGATCCCACTGGCCAATGAGCATGAAGTTCAGTCCGAGGTTGTTGTGGGCCACTGCCGCCATCATGTGATGGTCGGAATGCTCGTAGTATTCAATGGCCCTTTCGAGATAATCAATACCGTCCTGGGGCCGCTTCATGTACCAGCAAAGCGCGGCCATGTTCGAATAGACCTTGCCGAGGAAAAAGGTCGCGGGATGATCGCCGATTAGTTTCAGCGCGTGAGTGAAATTGTCGAGCGCAGATTCGTTGCGGCCTTCCTTATAGTCAGCCATCGCCACGCCGAAATAGCCTTCGGCGAGTCCGCGCCAGTCGCCGGTCTGGCGGTACACCTGCAAAGCCCTCTGCGAATAATCACGGGCGATCGACGATTCGTTGATGCTTCGATAGATTCGGGCCAGCGCCGTGTAAACCGGCGCTGCTTTTTCTTCGGACAGGTCCTTGAGTGCCGATTGCAACGACGCGACAGCTCGCGGGTGGTCGCCGCGGTAATTTCGCGCGATTGCTGTCTGCACGCGCAGACTCAGCGCCAGCTCGTCTGAGAGGTTCTTCGGCGACGCTTCAGTCTCATACATGGCAATGCTGTCCAAAGACTTTTGATAGTCTCCGTGCATCTCCAGGGCAACGGAAAGAGCCAGTCGAGCCCCGGCGAGCGTTGCCGGATTGTCGCGACACTCAGAGATTAAAGTGGTGAGTCGTGATCGAGCCTCGACCGTATGACCTTGATCGAGGAGTAAATTGATCGCCGCAAGTTCCTTGGTGTGGACTTCCGAGGAGGCGTTGACATTGCGGGAACGCAGCTTGACGCGGGCCCGCGCGAGATCGACGACTTCGGCTTCTGACAATTCGCGCTTGTTATTCAACACAATTCAAAACTAGCGTGACGATTATACGCCGAACGCAGTCGCTGTCACTTACAGATTTCAAGTTAAAATAAATGACGAATTCGCGTGCTTGACCAATTGTTTTTGTCTTAGCGGGTGTACGAAGCAAACAGAAAGAGCGGCCGTTCACGAATGAACGGCCGCCCATAACAGAAGGGTTTCTACTTTCCGAATTATTCGAGGTCCATGCAAGTCGTCCGGTCGCCGGTAATCGAGTCGGCAGCCAAAGCGCCATCGGCAGCCAGGACACCATCAGCGGCCAGCACGCCATCCGCGGCTAAAACGCCATCAGCGGCCAGGACACCATCGGCAGCCAAAAGGCCGTCGCCGACGAGCACGCCGCTCGCCAGGAACGTCTTGCCATTGCCGAGGACACCCCCGGCACTGATAACGAGGTTGTCGCCGACCAGCACGCCACTCGACAGCATCGTCGAATCAGCCGCCAGGACTCCATCGCCGACCAGTACGCCGTCACCGACCAGCACGCCCAGTGCGTAGATGCCCTGGTACTTAGTGATCAGTTCCGATCCCTTAGCCCAGTCGTAATTGAACAGTATGCCCTGCGCCCACGTAAACGTTTGACCGGAAATCGTCGATTGGGGATTCGGTGCTGCACTCTTGAGCAAAGGAGAACCAGCGGTGGTCCATTGCGACAGGTCAGTCCGGACGAGCTTAGCGAGGCGGACAGCGCCTTCAAGATTAATTTCCCCGGCGCCCTGCTCGAGCATGTTGTAGCCGGCGAGCGGTTGCGCCGTGTACATCAGGATCATTTTCGCCAGGTTAGGCGTCAAACTCGGATTGACCTCGAGCAAAACTGCGGCAGCCCCCGCGACGATTGGCGCCGAGACTGAAGTGCCGCTCAGTCGCATCAGGTTCGCATTGCCAGAAACGGTGAGACTGCTATTCAGCGACTCCAGCTTGTTGTAGGGCGAAGAATTGGCAACGATCTTATTACCAGGCGCCGAGAGTTCCGGCTTGATCAAATTGTCGTAGTGCTTTACACCGCGATAATCGGTCCAGTAGCTGCGCGTCGGACCGCGCGAACTGTAGGTCGTAATTCCATCATCGCTGCGCGCGTCCGTGCCGTAGCTATTGACCGCGCCCACCGTGATGGCCGACGGTTCGTTGCCGGGCGAATGAATGCGACCGTAGACCTTGCCGCCGAGCAGATTCTTGCCATCGTTTCCGGCCGCGGCCACAACGACGACTCCTGAATTAACCAGTGAGCGGACGGCG
>DATANL010000458.1:0-4546 GCA_036266295.1 Pyrinomonadaceae bacterium
CGCTCGCCTATTCCCATCCCTCAGAATAGATGCCAGGGTTTAGATTGAACCGTATGACGATTAGAGAGCCCGTGTCCTTTCTACACCCTACACCCTATCCCCAACACCCTTCGTCAGCAGAGAACTCCCCCGACCAATTCCCAATAAATTCACTCGCAGCCCCTCTGCGAAACTTTGATATCATCCGCGCACTTCTTTTTGAACCGTTGATGCCGACTAACGAAAAGCAAAACGCGCCGACGATTCCGCATTCCGAACCGGCCGCGGGGACGGCATCGTTGGAAGCGGCGATGATGCGCGAGCGCAATCCCATCAAGCGCTTCTTCAAAGTGCTTGGGCCCGGATTGATCACCGGCGCGTCCGACGACGATCCTTCCGGCATCGGAACCTACGCGGTGGCCGGCGCGGCGTTTGGCTTCGCGACGCTGTGGACGGCGCTGCTCACCTTACCGTTGATGATCTCGGTGCAACTTACTTGTGCGCGCATCGGCATGGTCACCGGTTCGGGTCTGGCAGCAGTCCTGCGCCGGCATTACGCGAGAAACCTTCTGTACCTGACCGTTTTTCTGCTGGTCGTTGCGAACACGATCAATGCGGGAGCCGACATCGGCGCGATCGCGGCCGCCATAAATCTGCTGGTCCCGATTCCGATTGCCTTAATGGTGTTTCCCATCGCGCTAATCATTCTGGCGCTGCAAATCTGGGGTTCATATCGTTTGATTGCGCGCACGTTCAAGTGGCTGGTGCTGGCCCTGTTTGCTTATGTCGGTTCTGCTTTCTTCGCCCGTCCTGACTGGTTCCAGGTCGCGAAGGCTACCTTCATTCCGCACTTGAGTTTCGATCCTCCCTTTCTGGCGACGCTCGTGGCGATCTTAGGCACGACCATTTCGCCTTACCTTTTTTTCTGGCAGGCCAGTCAGGAAGTCGAAGAAGAGATCAGTTTCGGTCGCGTGACTCGCGCGCAAAGGCGAGGCGCTTCGGACGCCGAAATGAAATACGCGCGCTGGGACGTGCAAATTGGAATGATCCTGTCGAACGTGGTGATGTACTTCATTATCCTCGCGACCGCCGCCACGCTATTCAAGAGCGGCAACCCGCACATCGAGTCCGCCGCTGAAGCTGCCGAGGCTTTGAAGCCTTTGGCCCACGGCGCCGCGTCTCTGCTGCTGGCCGTCGGTTTGATCGGCAGTGGGTTCCTCGCCGTTCCCATCCTGACGGGATGTAACGCCTATGCGGTGGCCGAGGCGCTCGGCGGCCGATATGGCTTTAATCAAAAGTTGCGGCAGGCTAAGCTTTTCTACGGAGTGATTATCGGTTCGACCCTCGTCGGTCTGATTATCAATTTCATCGGCATCAATCCCATTCGCGCGCTGGTGCTGGCCGCCATCATTAACGGGTTTCTTGCGCCGCCGCTGCTGGTGGCCATCATGTTGGTCGCCAACAATCGGCAGATCATGGGCCACCGAGTCAACGGCCGCTGGGCCAACATTCTCGGATGGACCACCACGCTGGTAATGTTTCTCGCGGCCCTCGCATTAGTCTTGACGTGGGGTCAATAAAGTTTAGACTGACGCAGATGTTCGCGGATTACATCAGGTTAAAGTCAGTACCAGCTGCGTCAGCGGCTGGGTCGAAGAGGCGCGTTCAATGAAATCCCGTGTGGATCCATCTGCTCACGCAGATGGTACTGACCTCAGTCTTTGTCATCTGCGTAATCTACGGATAATTCCTCTTCTCATTTTTCTTACCATCGCGGTCTCGGCACAGACGCCGTCACCCACACCCACTCCGGATGAACCCGCGCAGAAAACTATGCGCGATCCGATTCAGAATTCCGACGAATACAAATCAAAGCTGACCTTCGGCGTTTATTTCACCAAAGACTCGCAAGCTTACGACCTGAATCTCCGGCATCAGTTCGGCGCCAACGTCACTGCCTGGATTGCCGGTTATGCCGACAGCACGGGCAGCGAGCTCCTGCGCGTAGGCGGCCAGTACGATTACCACAAGAAGTGGTTTCATTTCGTGCCGAGCGGTGAGATCGAAACCACTAAAGGCGCGTCGCTCTCGCTTTATTCTGAATTGGGCTACAACACCGTGGCGATGATCGGCTATTCACGGACTAACCTGAAGACGTTCTTCGATCTGTTCTGGGATCCGGGTGACTCAGTTACGCTCGGCATCGGCCATCGCCTCAGCAGCTACGATCGCATTCAAGCCTTCACCGTATTCGACGTGCGTTTGCACACGGGTCAGCAGAACACTCACGTGACGTACCGTCATAAGCTGAACCGGAACAACGGCATCACCCTTGACGGGGTTTTCAAGTCCGGGCATCTCGATGATGGCCGGTATGTCCGCGCGTTCGGCATCGGCGCTTATTACGATCGGCCCAAATGGTTTTGGAAGGTCTACTTCGATCCTTACGTGAACTACTCGCAACACACGATGTTTCGCACCGGCATTGGCCTTAAGTTCTAATGGAGCACCCGCCTTGAGTACTCCGATCAAAAGAACCGAACACAAACTCTCATCAGCGCTGCACGCGCTCAAGCATCGCAACTTCAAAATCTTTCTCGCCGGGCAACTGGTTTCCGTCATCGGCAACTACGTGCAGACCGTGGCGCAGGCCTGGCTCGTCTATCGGCTCACGGGCTCGGCGACCTTGTTGGGATTGGTCGCCTTCTCGGGACAGATTTCCATCTTCATTCTTGCGCCCATCAGCGGCGTGGTGGCAGATACGAAATCACGCCGCGGCATTCTGTTCGCCACCGCGATCGCGCCGATGGTCCTGACGTTTATCCTGGCCGTACTCACGCTGACCGGACGCGTGCAGGTGTGGCATGTGTTCGCCATCGCCGCGCTGCTCGGCGTCATCAACGCCTTCGATTATCCAGTGCGCGCTGCATTTCTCGCCGAACTGGTGACCAAAGAAGATTTGATGAGCGCGGTCACTTTGAATTCGTCGATGATCAATAGCGCGCGCACGATTGGCCCAGGCATCGGCGGGCTGTTGGTGGCCAGCGTGGGTGAAGGTTGGTGTTTTCTCGGTAACGCTTTGAGCTTCGCGGCGGTAGTAGTGAGTTTGTTTCTCATCAAGGCCGCGGCTTCGCCAAAGAAACCGGCGCGCCATCTCCGCGCCGGCATTGCCGAGGCTTTCGACTTCGCGCGTCACACCGGTCCGGTCGGCGGGCTGCTCGTGCTGCTCGGTCTGATCAGTTTTATGGGTCTGCGTTACGAAATACTCATGCCCGTCTATGTGCGCGAGATGCTGCATGGCGGGCCGACCCAATTCGGACTGTTGATGGCGGCGTCGGGCGTCGGGGCGATCTTCGGATCGATTGTGCTGGCGTCTTTCGCCAATGTGCGCACGCTGGGAGATTGGGTAGGCTTCGCTGCCGCTGGTTTCGGCTTCAGCCTGGTGCTGCTTTCAATTTCACATTCGTTCCCTCTGGCATTTCTGATCATGTTGCTGATTGGCTTCAGCATGGTCACGCTGCTCGACGCGTCGAACACCCTCGTGCAGCGGATTGTGCCCGATGATCTGCGCGGCCGAATCATGGCGATCTGGACGATGATGTTGAGCGGCCTGGCGCCCTTCGGATCGTTGCTGGTCGGTTATGTGGCCCAGCACTTCACCGCGCGACGAACGTTCGCGGCCGGCGGCATGGCCTGCGTCATGGGCGCCATGGCGTTCGGATTTTCGTTGCCTATACTCCAGCGCGAAGCGCGCAAGCTGATCGCCAAGCGAGGGCGCGAAGATGGAACGCTGGTCAGGCAGACTGCTGATGAACAGAAGGCGAAAGCATGAGTAGCGCAAGATGGCATCTTGCGTGTGTCACCAGGCACGAGACATGAAAAAAGAGGCGGGACGAATCCCGCCTCTTAGTCTCACTCAAGTTAACAACTTGCTCTACTGATTGTTCGTCGTTTGATTACGACGAGGTCCGCCTAACTGCTTGAGTAGTTCATCGACCGCCGTTTCCAACTGGCGATCGCGACCGGCCAGGTTGTCCTCGGGCGAATTGTCCACGCGAATGTCGGGCTGCACGCCATAGTTTTCCATGTTCGTGTGCTTCGCATCCGCGAGATAAACGCCGACGCCCGGCGTGCGCACGGTCGATCCGTCGATCAGCGAATAGCTGCCGGTGCCGATCACCGCGCCCATCGTCGGCGTGCCAATCGTCTTGCCGAGGCCCAGTGCTTTGAATCCGGCCGGGAACATTTCGGCGTTCGAAGCCGACCGCCAGTTTTGGAGCACGACCTTCGGTCCGAAATATCCAGCGAATGGCCGGCCGGAAGCTTCGACACCGCGTGGGACCCAGACCTGATAATTGCGCTGGACGAGAATCGCGAGCAACTCCTGTTCGATGTTGCCGCCGCCATTCCAACGCTGATCGATGATCATCGCTTCCTTGTTGCGATACTCGCGCAACTCTTTTTCGAAGCGTCGCAACGAGGGGGGATTCATCGCCTGGATGTGCAGGTAGCCGATGCGCCCGCCTGACAACTCATCAACTTTCTTGCGGCGCTCTTTCACCCACCG
>DATANL010000459.1:0-4050 GCA_036266295.1 Pyrinomonadaceae bacterium
GTGCTGATTCCGGCGATCAAGTTTTTTGGATCGGGAATGACGACGCCATTGGCGCCCGGGACAGTTCCGATTGGCGAGATGAGTCCGTCACAAATTCGCGGCGCGTATGTGCTCTACATCGGGGCCGGCGCCGTCGCTGCGGGCGGCATCATCAGTCTGTTTAGATCGTTGCCGACAATCTGGCATGGATTGAAGGGTGGCCTTGCTGACCTGCGAGGCGGCCAAAAATCTTCGGCCGGAGCGCCGCGCACCGATCAGGACATGTCGATGAAAGTCGTCATGGGCGGCATCATCGTGCTGATCGCTTTGATCATGCTGTTTCCGCAGTTGAATCTGCGGTTCAATTTGATCGGCGCAATCCTGATCGTGGCTTTTGGGTTTCTATTCGTGACAGTGTCATCCCGTCTGACCGGCGAGATCGGTTCGTCATCAAATCCCATTTCAGGCATGACGGTGGCGACCTTGTTGCTCACTTGCCTGATCTTTCTGGTGATTGGCTGGACTGGTCCGAGCTACTACATCACCGCGCTCTCGATCGGCGGCATTGTCTGTATCGCTTCATCGAACGGCGGCACGACTTCGCAGGATCTGAAAACCGGATTTCTGGTCGGGTCGACACCGAAGTACCAGCAAGTGGCCATTCTCGTCGGCGCGTTCGCCTCGGCGCTTATTCTCGGCCCCATCCTTCTGGTTTTGAACGATTCAGCGACTGTTTATGTCCCGCGGGTTAGTTTTGAACCGGCCAGCAAGGCGGTCATGGTAGACCCCGGAAGAGCGGCGGCGCTCCCGGCGTTCACGGATCAATTGCAGCCGTCGACGCCCGGCAATTACCGTCTGCTGAAGAACGATGCGTCCGCGCCGTCGGTTGCGGGACTCGACCCGGGCGAATACCTCGTCGATGCATCGAACAAAGTCGCGTACAAAGTCGAAGAGAATTTCCCGGCGGCCCTGCACATCGATCCGGCGCAGGCCGGACCTCCCGAGAAATTGAAAGGCCCACAAGCCAACGCTGACCCGGCCTCATATCGGCCTTACCACAAGACCGACACGGCCGGCGGACCGGCGGGCCGTTACCTGGTAAACGATCAGGGAGTCCCGGTTTATCTCGCTGACCCCGGCATCAACGGCATTCACAAGACCCGGCCTGACGGCTCGCAAGTGACGAAGTACGACGCGCCGAAAGCCACCCTGATGTCCTACATCATCAAGGGAATTTTGAATCGGCAATTGCCGTGGGGTCTGGTGCTGCTGGGAGTGATGATTGCCATCGTGCTGGAGATGAGCGGTATTCCTTCGCTCGCATTTGCCGTCGGCGTTTACCTGCCGCTGTCTTCGTCGAGCCCGATTTTCATCGGCGGCATGATTCGCTGGCTGGTCGATAAATATCTGCGCAGGAAATTACAGCACAAGAAACTGACCGAGGACGAGTTGGTCGCCGAGACTGACAAGAGCCCGGGCGTGCTAATGGCTTCCGGATACATCGCCGGTGGCGCGCTGGCGGCAATCGTGATCGCGATTCTGCAAGGTGTGCCGAAGCAGGGGCTGGCGAACTTTAATCGGGCCATTGAAGATTGGTCGACGGCGCACAACCCACTGTTCGGCGAGGCCAACGGCGATTTGCTGTCGATGATTCCGTTCTTGATTCTGATGTTGTTGCTCTATTTGGTTGGGCGCGAGGTAATCCTCAGGACCAAACCCGGAACCAGTTAGCGTCAAACCTTTTGCCTGAAGTTAGAGTCTAAGTAATGGATTTGCGAGGCGCGCTTATGTTATCAGTTGAGCGCGTTTCGTATTTAAAGTGACACGGTATCGCGAAATGCATCGTTCAGGCTTACTGCACCGCCTTAGCTTCATTGTTGTTCTGCTGGTTCTTACCTCGATGACTGTCGGTGCGCAGGCACAAAAGTCACCTTCCGACGTGGTCCGCGAATTTTACAAAGCCATGCGCGACCATCGGTTCAAGGAAGCCTGGTCGATGTCGATCTACAAGCCGGCCATCGAGGGTCTCGCGGCCGACGAGATGGAAGACTTGCGCCCGTTCTTCGAGGCCCAGGCCGCGCCGATCCCGGAGCAGATTCAAATCGATGGTGAAAAGATCTCAGGTAACACCGCGCAGGTTTTTGTGCGGCTGCCGCCCACCGATGCTTCGCCTCAGCTCACCTCGAAACCAGTAGACTTAATCAAATCGAACGGCGATTGGATCATCGGCACCCAGGCTGAGCAGGAGACGGTTAAGAAAGCGGGCAGCCGTTATTTCCTTGACGCGGTGATCGACATCAACCAGGACAACATGGCCGATGTTTTGAAGCGGCTGATCGGAATGGAAGCTGTCTACGCGCAAGCGAACAACGGTGCGTTCGGCGAATTGAAAGCGCTGGTCGCCGCCGGCCTGATGTCCGATGACATGATCGATCCAAAACTTTCCGGCTATGCTTTCCGCCTGACGATTAGCGGCAAGACCTACGTTGCCACCGCCGAGCCGGCCCACTACGGCCGCACCGGAAAACTTTCATATTGGATGGATCAGACCGGAGCAATTAAGAGTGCCGACAACGGCGGCAAGCCGATCACTTCGAAGTGAACGGGGCGCCGTGACCGCCCGGTACGGAAGCCCTTCGGACCGACTCACCGCCGCCACCGTATCAATCTCAAGCCCCGGGGACCACAAAACACTGCCCATTCCGGTCAGGTAACACGGCCCCAAAAAATTGTATTGCCCGGCCCGACTGGAATCGGTAAGATAAAAGCCATAGGACGTCCCGCACGTCCTTCTTGCTTCCCTCTCCAAAAGACTAGTCACTCACGCGAAAGAGGTCAGCCATGCCGGAACTGGTCCGTTCGGTCCTGTCCCGTTTTCAAGTCTACTTTGAAGATAAACGGCAATCGCCGCGTGTACGGGCGCGTCTGCAATTTACTGTCGGGTTGCATCGCACTACCAGGGGGCTTTCGCTACGAAGACGCCCACAGTTGTTGAAGGGCCATACCCGGGACATAAGTCTCAAGGGTGTGGCGTTGCTGCTGCCGCAGGTTCATCTGGATGGCCGGCATCTGGCCGCTGACGGGCGCGAGTTGGAACTGCAATTGGAGATTGGAAGTGGTGAACCAATCTCAATGCTGGTGATGCCGAACCGATATGAACGATTGGACGAGGCGGAGCTTGGTTGCAGTTATTTGATTGGCGCGCAAATCGTGACCATGGATGACCGCGATCGAATTCGCTACGAAGGCTTTTTCAACGAGCGTCTGGAAAACCAGGCAGCTTAGTCGCAACTGTCACCGGCAGTGATGTGATCGTTTCCGTATCACGCGAAAATCAGCCAACCAAAAACCTCCGGCAGATGAAAGCCGGGCTGTGGCATCTTCGTCGGCTGCCACGCCAGATAGCCGCGATCAGGATCTTTTCCCACGCAACGAAATAAGTTGACGCGCCAGCGGTCACCTTGCCGGGGCTGCGGAATCGATGCACTCCAGGGCACGCGCATGGCGAGCGTCACTCGATCCTTTTCAACGCGCGCTGCCGTCGTCATGCGCGAGTCAAAATTCCAATTTGATGTCCGGCCTTCCGGCTGCCACTGAATAGCCACGTCCAACCATTCGCCGGTCGGTGCTGCTTCCAGTTCAAAGTAATGCTCTACCGCGTCGGGGTCCGGCGCGATGAAAATTTCGCACACATCTCGATCCCAGAGACCCATCGTCTTTTTTTCAATCTTCGGTTCAGCACTGATGATTAATGGTTCGCCTTGATGGCAGGTGAACCGCGCGTGCAGCGCCTGGTCAGACCAAAGCAGGCGCGCTTCAGCGTGACGCGATGCAGGCGCAGGCTCACCTGACCAGTACCGGATGATCGGCACAGGCTGAGCACGACTCCACGTCGCGTGGTCGAGATCTGAGACGTTGAGATCAGAAGTGAGATGAACCGCAATCACCTCGTTTTCGTTCGTGGTAGCTTGGCTTCGCATTCGCGGCGTGAGTTTATCCTTTCAAACAATGCCCCACAAACATTGCGGTTCAATTTCTTAATCAGCACATTGTCAGAATCATTGACTGGTG
>DATANL010000460.1:0-3345 GCA_036266295.1 Pyrinomonadaceae bacterium
TCGAATCGCCGACTACCGATCCGAGCGCGCCTAACAACACTGCCACGGCGACAACCAGCGTGAACTCGCAACCACTAAGCGCCGACCTTCGCATTCTCAAGTTTGTCACGTCCACCAGTGTCACTCCGGGCACTAATATCGTCTACAATTTGGAAGTAAGAAATCTTGGATCATCGGCTGCAGAGAACGTGACGGTTACCGATGCGGTTCCCGCCAATACAACCTTCGTTTCCGCGATTGTGAACGCGGGCGCGGGCTGGAGTTTTCTGACCCAACCGATCGGTGGAGGCACCGGCAATGTGGTCATCAAGAAGGCGACGATGGCCCCGGATGACTTCGCCGTCCTCCAGCTCATCGTTAGAATCGACAACCAGGCATCGGGGCAAATCACGAACACCGCGACGGTTGTATCAACGACGTCTGATCCCGTGTCGTCCAACAACACCGCTGTCACAGTCACCAACTTGCCGGCCCCGCCGCCACTTCCGAGCAACGTTCGCACGGCGCTTCTGGTTCCCGTCGATTTCAGGGACTTCAAAACGCGCTCTGTGATGACAAACCTGCCGCAAACCCAAGTGACGTTTACCAACAACATTCCCCAGGCTGGTGTCCTGGACAAAGCGTTCGAGGAACTGCTTGCCCTCTCAGGCGAAGGTTTCGGAAAGATAACCATGGCCGATGTAATCGCCCCCTTGGATTCGACCATTAACGATCGTCTTAAAGCCGTCGCCCAGATTTTTCTCATTGCCCACGGCGGAGTTGCAGATACTCTTTCAATGCTCCTGAGTTCCAATGACAAAAACGCGCTAATCAAAGCCGCCGTCGACCTTACCGGCATTGATGAAATAATTTATTTGGAGGTCGGAATACTTGGATAGCTCTGGGGATGCATTCATGTTTGCGGTGCGCTAAGACAGTCGAATGTTCGCGCGGCAGACCAACACAGGCGAAAGCCGTCGCTCAAGTCAAAAGACGGGTAGTGCCCCCATTTCAAGTGAGCAGCACATGGCGGCGGTGCTTTGGACTGGAGCGCAAGCGTCCTCGCTTGCAACCTTCGTTAGACAGCAACCGAGACGGTTGCGCTCCAGTCAAATTAGGGCACCACCAAAAGACGCGAGCAGGCTCATTAATTATCACTCACTGGTTGGCGGCACGAAGGTCATCGGGGAGTACGTCGAGAATGCAGCGTTCAGGTTTATCTGTCGCCAACCGTCTCGCCTGAAGCGAGGGTTCAGGAATTCGTGCGATGTCTTCTCGAAACCGGACTGCGCTCCGCCGAAAAACCTAAGCCCGCGCCAAATCGTGATCCCCAACGATTATTCTGTTGGGTTTCTAAGTCGTGGAGATAAACTTGACTGAAGCAATTAATACTTATCTTGACGCGTTACCGCGCCCCCGGCTGGCTGTGCTGGGTCGCAATGTGCCAACTTTTCGAACCTGTGGGATCGCGGGTTTCTACCTGGCTTTGATCGTCCTGATGGGCGGCGGATTGCTCGCCGGCCGTTCGTTGATTGTCCTGGCGGTGCTGGCCCTCGTCAGCGCGCTATCGTTTTTCGCCTACGCCCACCTGAGGAAATGGATTACAGGGTACGAGGAACTCGTACTCCTGGAACAAGTCTGGTTCGCTCTCGCTTGTAACGCCGGCGCTTTATGGTTGATGAGAGAGCCGCTCTTGCCATATCTCGATGTGGTGAGCGTCGCTCTCTGTTTTTTCCTGGCCGCCGGTCGGGTCGGCTGCACTCTGGTAGGCTGTTGTCATGGCCACCCTGCATCCGTCGGCATTACTTATAAAGAGGCGTGCGCAAACGACGGCTTCTCGCGTCATCTGATCGGCGTACGGCTGTTCCCGGTGCCGGCGATCGAAGGCGCCGGGCTTCTGCTGATCGGCGGCAGCGGGCTGATCGCGCTTCCGTTCGCGGGCGCGGGAAAAGTTTTAGCCTGGTACTTAATCGCTTATTCGGTGATGCGTTTTGGCCTTGAAGAAATGCGAGGCGATTATCGTCCGCACTTCCTCGGACTATCACAGGCACGCTGGATGTCGATTATCGAACTTGGCTGGGCGCTCGGGTTGGTCAGGACCGGACAGCACTTTGGAGTATCGCTGCTTTATTATCCCCTCGCGTTCGGCTTATTGATCGTCATACTTGCGATCCGCTGGCACCGGGATTGGCGACGACAACTGCTAACCGCGCGGCATTGGCGCGAAGTGCGCGAACTGGCGCGCGCGCAGATTGAAACCGATATGTTCGCGTCGATGACCACGCCGGCACAACTCTTCTCTTCGCAAAATCTCTTTCTGGTTATTTCTCCGGCCCAAACGGGACGCCTCTGGTCACGCAGCGCGCATATCTCAATGTCTTTACCGCCCGGCCGCAACGATCTCCAATTGCTATGTGAATTGGCATCACGCGCATTTCCGGAATTAATAGTCGAGTCCGCCCAATTCGGTAATGAGATGGTTTTGCATCTGATCGCGCCCACGCCACTGTTGGCGATCGAAACTTCGCCAACATCGAACCCAAAACTCGCGGCCCGACTTTACGGGAGCCTAGCGCGCAATTTGCAACAGGCCAACCAGACGTCAACAGTTCCTGACAATGGTGATCAGTGGTTTCGAGAGCCCACCGCACCGCCGGTCACTACGACTCTCTTTTCAAATAATCCTCCCGCCATTGACGACAGTCTGGCCCACAGGTCGTCATGGTATTTCCGCAGTGGAAAGAACAAGGCTGGATAAGTTTTGTTAGCAGCGCAAAGCAAAAAAGGAAGCTCGCCTGGAAAGGCTGCAGCCCCACCTCGGCCGGCCAGTCCGGCATTGAAAGAACCGGCGCCGCGGATCTCTTTCCAACTATTCGCACAGTCCATGTCCGCTCAAACAGGCTCTCAATCTGCAAACGGAGCCGCGCCAAACGGAAGCGCCGGCGTTGTGGGGAGCGGCGGACTACCGGCAAATCCGTCCGCCAGTGCCGGCGACCAATTACCGTCGACGCGATCCAGTGCCACTCGCGAGGCGCCATTCGGCATTATCGTCGAAGACGGATCTGCATTGTCGGCGGGCCAGGTTCATCGCACCGAGTTCATGGAATCGATGAGCGCCCGGATTGAGCGCGTGGCTGATGAGGAACTTAGCCAGGTTGGACAAACGTGCCGGGATTGTCCCTACCTGATTTACTGGTTGGGCTTCTACCGGCGACGCCCGGCAGAACACATTGAACGCGCGATTCAGCGTTACTCCGGCTTCGAAGGCTCCGGCCGGGCGGCGCTCGAGACGGCGGTGTTGGCGCGAGTGCGCGGTGCGGTTCAAGCATGGATTCGTAGCGGCGGTCGTGAAGTTCGGGCGCCGGA
>DATANL010000461.1:0-4453 GCA_036266295.1 Pyrinomonadaceae bacterium
TTTTGGAGTGCGGCGACTCGTCGCCGCTTTTGGTTGTGCGAGGAAAAGCGCCGACAAGTCGGCGCACTCCAAATAGCCGGATCAGGTGGAACTCCGGCCGGATAAACTAGACCTGCCGTCGGATCGATTAGAACTGCAACCTGATCGACTAAAGTTCAAGCCTGATCCATTAAAGTTCAAACCCGAGCGACTGAAGTTCAAACCTGAGCGACTAAAGTTCGAACCTGAGTGACTAAAGTTCAAGCCTGAGTGACTAAAGTTCAAACCTGAGCGACTAAAGTTCGAACCTGAGCGACTAAAGTTCGAACCCGAGCGACTAAACCTTTAACTTTCCTCAGGAAAAGCGCAGACTCGCCTTTTTCGCATGGAAAATTCGTTCAGATTGAAGCATTCTGCGTCGGGCGGTCCAGACCGGTAAATGTGACCGTCTGGATGTGAGACGAACGCGGCAAAATCTGCGCTTTTGCTGAGCAAAGCTGCAACTTTCGAAGCACAGTCATCAAGATTCGGTGCCTGGAAGCACCTCCGCCGGCTGGACTCGCCAAAAAACCCTGTGGTAGCCTCTCTTCGTTGTTACAGAGCGAACCCAAAAGGTTCGCTTTTTCATTGGTAAATTCATTTACGGATTGATACCCACCTGCTAACCGGGTGGTCGGCAATCAAACCACGGCGTCATCGCCGCGGACTTAACAATTAGGTTCATCCGCCACTGCGGCGATGAATTTGGTTCTTTTCAGGATCGCGCCAAACGGCAACTTCGGCTGACAGACTCTTCAGTCTCCTTGAGCCAAAGGTCGAGTCCACGCACCACCGACTCGCACGCGATAAAAGTCCTGAAAAGTTGGCAAAAAGACTCGGACAGGAGAGCCCGATTTAATGAAGAAATCTACGTTTCTTGGAAGCACTGTAGGTGTGCTTCTTCTTTTCTCGATAATTTCCTATTCACAAAATCTAGTTCCGCAGCAGCAGAGTTCGAAACCTGGCCAGCAAGCAACTCAAGTCGCGGGAACCTCTGCGGCAGATACAGCGACAGCTAATACTTCCAGCCCGGTAATACCAGCGGAGCGCCCGCGCGAGGTTTCGGCCGCGGCGCCCGCAATCGTCGAAAAGGCTGCGCCCAGCGAGAATTTCGAAGCTACCGCTTATAGCCTGCACGGCCGCACGGCCAGCGGTGCCCCGGCCACAACCGGTGTCATTGCTGCTGACCCGCGCGTCCTGCCGATCGGCTCGCGTGTACGCATCGAAGCCGGTAATTACACCGGTGAATATGTCGTCGCCGACACCGGCGGCGCGGTGAAGGGCAAGCGAATCGACATCTGGACATCCAGCTCGCGAGAAGCCATGCGCTTCGGACGCCGCACAGTCAAACTAACCGTGCTGCATCTCGGCGGCAAACGGGGCACAAAGTCCACGCGTCCGCGAACCGTGACTGCGAAACCCTGGTCAAACTAATCAACGTAAATCGAGCATAACGTTTAGAGGGCGCACTTGTGCGCCCCTCTAGCGGACAAGTCCGCCGTCAAACGAATGAACGGTGGGGGACAAGTCCGCCGTCTAAACGAATTAATTTGAGGGCCTTCGAACTCCCGAATGCTTTCAAAGGCGGGCGCGGTAGGATAGAATTCGGGCCGCCCGAATCCAGTTTCATACGCAGGAGTGGGTGCCATGAAGAAAGTATTTTCGCTGCTCGCAATTATTTCTGCACTCACTTTTGCCGCCGCAGCTCAATCGGGTCGCAGGGTTACCAATCCCGCGCCGCCGCCTCCACCTCCGCCGCCCGCGGAAATGGCGACAGAGGCGCCGCCGGAGCGGATCACGCCGGCGATGAATGAGAACGGCGTCATGCCCGAAGGTTTGTCGAACCATGAATTGAAAGCGATCGACAAAGGGAGCTTCAAGCTTTCCGATTTCAACGGGAAGATCTTGGTCATCAATTTGTGGGCCACCTGGTGCGGGCCCTGTCGCGCTGAAGTGCCTGACTATGAAAAGGTGCGCAGGGAATTTGCCGGCAAGCCGGTCGAGTTCATCGGCTTGACGACTGAGGATCCGCGCGTCGCGACTGAGAAGGTGAAGCAGTTCGTGCGCGATTTCAATTTTGGCTTTCGCATCGGCTGGGCTGATCGCGAAATGGCGCGCGCGCTCATGAATGGAAAGAGCGTAATCCCGCAAACCATCGTTATCTCAAGCGACGGTCACATCATCAGTCACTGGCATGGCTATTCGCGCGCGGAAAGTCGTGACCGCCTGAAGCAAACGATCCAAAAGGCACTCGCAGACAATCCCGCAGCAGCTGAGAAGTAGCGCCGCCCTCCCAGCGCAAAGTTCTTAACTTGCGAACCACTCTTCCGAATTAACAATTTGCGCGACAACTCGGTTAAGATGCTCCTTCATGTCGCGCAATCGATCCGACAATGCCTGTGCTCACCTGGTCGAAGTGTGGCGCGGTCCCATCATCGAATCACGTCATAGCGGTCACCTCATCGCCGTCGATCGCAGCGGTACTGAAATCTGTTCGTTAGGTTCTCCGGACAGCGTCACTTATTTACGTTCGTCGGGAAAACCATTTCAGGCTTTGCCGGTGGTCGCGTCCGGCGCGGCTGATCGATTTGGATTTACCGAGCGTGAGGTGGCGATTGCCTGTGGGTCGCACAATGGCGAGCCGATTCACGTCGAAACGGTCCGCTCGATGTTGGGAAAGATTGGTCTGCCGGAGTCGGCCCTGAAGTGTGGTGCGCATGAACCTTACAGCGTCGACGTTGCCCGCGAACTGATTCGCAAAGGCGAAGCGCCGGCCGCAATTCAGAACAATTGCTCGGGTAAACACGCCGCGATGTTGGCTTTGGCAAAGCATCTCGGAGCACCGACTGAGACGTATGACGAACAATCCAATCCGGTGCAGCAGCTGATTCTGAAGGCCGTGTCTGATTTCTCGGGCGTGCCAATCGAGGACGTCGCGATCGGCATCGACGGATGTGGCGTGCCGGTGTTTGGCATCTCAGTGCAGGCGATGGCTTTGATGTATGCGCGACTGGTGGCGCCGCCGCCAGACTTTCCGAACGAGACTCGCGACGCGTGCAAGCGCATCGTCAAGGCGATGGTTGCGTATCCCGAGATGATTGGCGGCAGCAAAGACCGCCTGGATACGGAATTGATACGCGCCGCCGCCGGCAAACTAATTTCAAAGATCGGGGCTGAAGGCGTGTACACGGTGGGAGTGTTGCCGTCGAAGAATTGGCCGGACGGAATCGGGTTCGCGTTGAAGGTCGAAGACGGCGACGATAAACGCGCGCGACCTCCGGCGGTGATCGACGCCCTGCGCCAGCTCGACGTTCTGTCGGGAAACGAACTCGACACCTTGTCGAGTTGGTCGCCGACCGTCATTACAAATCGCCGCGGCGATGTGGTCGGAGAAGCGCGCGCGGCGTTTACGCTCGATATCAAACGGAGTAGTCCTGCGCAAGTCTTTCAATCTTAATCTCGTTTAGCAGGGACTTGTCCGCCGCTTCGTTGTCGGCACAAGTGCCGACTCTAAACGTTATCGGGAAATCAATGCCGCCAGATACTCAAATCGACGACGCAGTGAACGCGCCTGTACTCGGCCGCGACAGTTACGGCAATGTCGACTATGACTCGCTGCCGGACGTCATCCAGTGGTTCCTCGATTACGACGAACGCGTCGCTATCATCAAGCACCCGAAAGTCGAAGAATTGTTCCAATGGAAGCAGGAACAGAGTCGCAAGGCGGGCGAAGATGTCTTTGATTTCAATCGCGCCGAAGATCGTCTGGCCATCGGAATTCTGCAGTCAGTTGCGCATCATCCTTCCGAACGTGAGCTGCACGGCTGGCTGGGCCAACTGCTGAATGCTCTGCAGCAAGCGCAGAAACGGACCGAAGACATTTCGTCGGCGTACGATCTTGATATGAAAAGCAGTTCCGTCGTGCAGGAATCCGAGAAGATTCCGGCGAAGAAAACCCGCGAAGCGTTTCTCATAGATTGCTGGCTCGAAAGCCTCTGCACGGCCGAAATTCGTGTGCTTGGGTGGTTATATCGAGAGTTCTTCGGGCGTCCGTTCCATCCTGATAATTTCTAGAGGTTAGAGGTTAGAGGTTAGAGGCTAGAGTTCGCGCGGCTGCAATCTCTTTATTCATCGACTTCACCTAACGAAGCACCTGTCCTGACAACTTCCACTCACGTCTAGACTTCAGCCCTAATCTCTAATCTCTGCCCTCTCACCCGCTGCAATCTCAAACTCAAACCTGGAACCTGAAAGTTCTAAGCTCTGAGGTTAGAGGTTAGAGGCTAGAGGTTGGAGTTCGCGCGGTTCTGCAATCTCTTTATTCATCGACTTCACCTAACGAAGCACCTGTCCTGACAACTTCCCCTCACGTCTAGACTTCAGCCATAATCTCTGCCCTCTCACCCGCTGCAATCTCAAACTCAAACCTGGAACC
>DATANL010000462.1:0-3602 GCA_036266295.1 Pyrinomonadaceae bacterium
CGAGGTGAAAGATTGGCGAGGCGATGCTTCTTCGCCGGCGATGGCTCGCGGGTCGATCAGGGTCAACATGCGGCCCCGCGCGTAGACGACCCCCATGATAGGCGCGGGCGCATGGGGCAAAGGCGTTGCGGGTTTTGCTTCAGCAGTGCCATCGACCCCTTCAGCCGGGACCCCAAAGGTGCGGTTTCCTATCGTGAACAAAAACAGATCTCGCAGTTGCGTCTGATCGTCAGTCATAAATTTGTTTGGAGTATCCGGCTCGCGAGTGTTCATTCGCATAGGAGGCTCGATTTTGGCATCAAATCACGTGAGCCAGTGGCTGTCAATAACGTTCATGACCGCGGGGCGGCCCGATTCTGGTAATCGAGTGCTTATGGTACAGTGAGCGAAAAATCCGACGTCGCAACTTGCTACGTAGATTGAAAGGATCTGTGAATGGACGACTTTGATCGTTATCGCGCTGAGATGAATGAGAAGTTGTTGGGGACCGGGCATCTTGGCATCAAAAGATTCTTTGCCCTCGATACGCAGGCTTATGAAAACGGCGCGCTGGATAAGAAGACAAAGGAACTGATGGGGTTGACCGGCTCAATCGTTTTGCGTTGCGACGACTGCATCACTTATCACATCAAACAATGCGCCGACGCCGGCGTGACGCGCGAACAATTCGCCGATGCGTTTAATGTGGCGCTGGTGGTGGGCGGATCGATTACGATCCCGCACTTGAGGCGAGCCGTGGACCGTTTGGATCAAATTCTGTCGAACCAAGAATGAACCACAGAGGACACAGAGAAAACCGAAAAGGAATAAGGCTTTTCATTGCCGTCACATGTCTTTCTCTGTGCCCTCTGTGGTTAATCTCTTCTTCATCTTCATCTTCATCTTCATCGAAATCGAAAGGTCTCGTTATGCCCGTTCAAGGTGGAAAGATTCGCGCGCCTGAACTCACGGGCGCGCGCGGTTGGCTGAATACCGACAAGCCGCTCACGCTTGCGGCGCTGAAGGGCAAAGTTGTGCTGCTGGATTTTTGGACCTACGGCTGCATCAACTGCATGCACATCATTCCTGATTTGAAAAAGCTCGAGAAGAAGTACCCAAATGAACTCGTGGTCATCGGCGTCCACTCCGCCAAGTTTGATAACGAAAAAGACACTGAGAATATCCGCCGCATAATTCTGCGTTACGAGATCGAGCATCCGATCGTCAACGATGCGGACTTTAAGATCTGGAACGACTATGCGGTTAACGCCTGGCCCACGCGATATTTGATCGATCCGGGTGGTTACATCATCGGCCGGCTGTCCGGCGAAGGTGGCTACGAGGCGCTCGACAAGGCCATCGCTGATTCG
Source organism: Pyrinomonadaceae bacterium (assembly GCA_036266295.1). Classification (GTDB taxonomy): domain Bacteria; phylum Acidobacteriota; class Blastocatellia; order Pyrinomonadales; family Pyrinomonadaceae; genus UBA11740. The sequence continues at coordinate 1,350 of DATANL010000462.1, forward strand.
ATCGCCGAATTTCGCAAGCGCGGTGAATTGAACGAAGCGCCGCTGAAGCTGGTTTTGGAAAAGGCCAAGGTCGGCGATTTGCCGCTGGCGTTTCCGGGAAAAATTCTCGCCGATGAAAAGAACGACCGCCTCTTCATCGCTGATTCCGATCATAATCGAATTGTGATCGCCAAACTCGACGGCACGCTCGTCGATGTGATCGGCACCGGCACCCACGGCATGGTTAGCGGATCGTTTGCCGAGTCGAGTTTTTTCCGGCCGCAGGGAATGGCGCTCGATGGCGATAAACTTTACGTGGCCGACACTGAGAACCATTTGATCCGCCGCATCGATCTCAAAGCGCGCACCGTCGAGACGATTGCCGGGACGGGCATGCAGATGCAGGAATACGGCCAGTCGGGCCCCGCGCTGAAAGTCGCTTTGAATTCGCCGTGGGATTTGCAGCTCATCGGTCGTTCGCTTTATATCGCGATGGCCGGACCGCATCAGATTTGGAAACTCGATCTCGACAAAATGGAAATCTCGACGTTTGCCGGCTCGGGACGCGAGGCTCGCCACGACGGCTCGCTTGCTGAATCGGGTTTCGCGCAGCCTTCCGGACTGGCGAGTGATGGGCAAAATTTGTACGTGTCGGATGCCGAGGCAAACATTATTCGCGAGATCAATCTCGGTCCGAACGGCCAGGTGAGAACTTTGGTCGGCGGCGACCTCTTTGATTTTGGCGACAAGGACGGCAGTGGTGATGGCGTGCGTTTGCAGCATCCGCTGGGCCTCGCGCGTTGGGACGACAAGCTGCTGATTGCCGACACCTACAATCATCGAATCAAGCTGCTTGATCCCAAAGCGCGCACCGTGAAAGCGTTTGCCGGGCTGGGCAAACCTGGTCAGGCCGATGGCGCCGCGCCGTCGTTTTATGAACCGGGCGGCCTCACGATCGCGAAGGGCAAGCTGTACGTGGCCGACACGAACAATCATGCGATTCGCGTCGTCGACCTAAACACGAAAGAAACAAAGACGCTTGTCATCAAAGGCCTGCAACCGCCCTCTACGAATCAAGCAGTCGAGAGCGCTGACGCCGGTCCGAATGCGGAAGAGATCAAATTGCCTTCGCAGAAGATTCGGCCGGGCGACAATTCAGTTTTGATCAATCTCGACCTGCCGGCCGGTTATCATCTGAATCCTTCCGCGCCACAGCGTTACCAGGTCACGATCGATAACGGAGCTGATTCAATGGGGACCAAGTCGACGAATGCCAACCAGGGAGGCAAAGGCGTCTCGTTGCCGCTGCGCGTTCCCATCGGTTTCGGCGCTGACACCGGTCGCGGCGCTTACGTGGTGCACGCGTCATTCACTTTCGTTTACTGTCGCGACGACAACACCGGCACCTGCCGCATCAAGACGCTGCAGTGGCAAGCACCCGTCGAGGTTGTTAACGACGCGGCCGCGACGAATGAAATCAAACTGAACGGCAAGGTGACCGCTGAGTAGACGATCAGCCACTTGCTCGCTCGCCGTCCGACAGGTAACATCTTCGCTTCCCCTTAGCTAATCAATGCACACATAAAAGGAGTCACAATTGTGGCCGATAAACCATTCCTGACTGACATCAAGACTTTGCGCGAACGCGCGCGAAAACACATCGAACAAGGCGCGATCACCGAAGGTTACAAAGTCGATTTGACGACCGCGATTAAGATTTTGAACGAGGCGTTGGCGACGGAAATTGTTTGCGTGTTGCGTTACAAACGCCATTACTACATGGCTACCGGAATTCATTCCGAATCAGTCGCGGCGGAATTTCTCCAACATGCCAACGAGGAACAAGGACACGCCGATGAGATTGCCGCCCGCATCGTGCAACTCGGCGGCGCGCCGGACCTGAACCCCGATGGGCTCACGTCACGCAGTCATGCCGAGTACGTCGAAGGCGAAACGCTGCTCGACATGATCAAGGAAGACCTGGTGGCCGAGCGCATTGCCATCGATAGCTATCGCGAGATGATCAAGTATTTCGGCACGGACGATTCAACTTCGCGCCGCATGCTCGAAGGAATTCTGGCGATGGAAGAAGAGCACGCCGACGATTTGGTAAGCATGCTCGGAGAATTTGGGAAATAAAAGTTTGGAGTGCGGCGGCAGAGCGGAGCGGCGACGCCGCTTTGGATCGTTTGCTGGTCAACCAGGCACTTCACCTATTATCAAAAGTAAATCCAAAGCGCCGTCGCCGCTTCGCTCTGCCGGCGCACTCCAAAA
>DATANL010000463.1:0-4782 GCA_036266295.1 Pyrinomonadaceae bacterium
CCAAGCCGCCAGCTGCGGGGACGCGCTGGTTTTTCCTGCGCACGAAATTGTTGCCGCCGCGGCCGGCGCTCGAGATTCTGGCGCGCCCACGATTGATTTCACGCCTGCAAACCGATTTGTCGTTGCCGGTGACACTTATCACCGCGAACGCCGGTTCCGGCAAGACGACTTTAGTAGCTGACTTTCTGCGGCAGCACGAACATTCGTCCGTCTGGTATCAACTCGATCACACCGATGCCGATCCGGCTACGTTCCTCGGCTATCTCGCCTACGGCATTCAACAGCGCGTTCCCGGTTTTGGCGAGACGCTGCTGGCTTACCTGCAACAGTCGCAAGAGGCGGCCCAGCAACCGGCACGCGCCGCCGACGTTTTGTTGAATGAAATTCTTGAATCGGTCGAGCAGCCGCTAGTGATCGTGCTCGACGATTATCACCACCTCGGCAGCGAGACGCAGGTGCACGCCGTGCTCGATCGGCTGATTGCGTATCTGCCGGAAGTGATTCACCTGGTGATCATTTCGCGCGAGACTCCGCCGCTGCAACTCGCGCGACTGCGTTCACAGAACACGATCGCGTTCGTCGACCGCGACGATTTGCTCTTCACCCAGGAAGAAACGCAGGAGCTGTTCAGAAAAGTCTTTGGCCTGGCTCTCACGCCGGAACAACTGCGCGAGTATGGCGAGCGCACCCACGGCTGGATTACGGCGTTGCAATTGGTGCGTCAGGTGGCCCAGCGCCAAAGACCTGCCGAGCCGGCCCAACAAATTGACCCGCTCGCCGTGTTGCGCCATTCAGAGCGAGACATCTTTGAATATTTCGCGGAAGAGGTGTTTGCCCAAGAACAGCCTGAGGTCCAGCAATTCCTGATGAGGATCGCTTTGCTGGATCGGATCGAACTCAACACGTGTGCGCGTCTGTTTCCCGAAATGCGCGCGGCCACGGTGCTGCCGGCACTGGTGCGCAGCAACGTGTTTATGACGATCGCGAGCGACAAAACGGGCGAAGAGTATCGCCTGCATCCACTGTTTCAGAGTTTCCTGCGGCGCCGTCTGAGATCTGAGATCGGTCTCGCGGGCGTCGCTGCCGAGCACACGCGCCAGGCCAATTATTTTCTCGAGAACGGGGCCTGGGAGTATGGCGTGCGGCATTTGATCGACGCCGAGAACTTCGATCGCGCCGGCGAAATCATCGCGCAGTACGGTGACACCTGGATTGGCTCCGGCAAACTCGCGTCGCTGTCGTCGCTGGCCGAAGCCTTGCCGGCCGCGGCGCTCGAAGCACATCCGCGGGCGCTGAGTTATCGCGCTGAGGTAGCTCGCTTGCGCGGCGATTTCGAAGCGGCCCAGAACTTGTTTCGGCGCGCCATCGCAGCGCTACGCGATCTGCACGATCATATCGGCGAAGCCGAAGCGCTCCATTCGCTGGCCACCATCGCCCGGCGTCGCGGTGATTATGATGCGGCATTCGAATATCTCGATCGGGCGGTCGAATTGAGTCCGCCGGATTCTGTGGTGCGCACCAAGTGCGCCAACACGCGCGGCGTCTGCTATGTCACGAAGGGCGAATGGGCCGCGGCTGAACGTGAATTCCGCACCGCGCTGCAGTCGGCCGAAGAGCAACAAGATGAACGTCACGCGCGTTTGATTACGCACAACCTCGGCCTGCCCGCGATGATGCGCGGCGACTTTGATGAAGCGCTGCGTTGGCTCGGACGGATGCTGCGCAGCGATTCAGATTTGCCGCCGATTCCGCAAGAGGCCACGGCCCACCTCAACATCGCGCGTTGCCATCTGTATCGCGGTGAGTTGGAACAGAGCGAACGGCATCTCGATCTGGCGCTCGAAGGCTGTCAGCTTTTCAACATGGTTGGCCAACTCGGAGAGACGCTGGAAGCGTACGGCAATCTCTATCGTGAGCGTGGTGATCTCTCTCGCGCTACTGAATCGTACGAACGCGCCGAACGATCGTACGCGGATGCGGGTATCAATCTGGCCCGCGTGGAATTGTTGGAAGAGCGGGCGCTCATGATTCTAAAGGCCGGCGATGCGCTGCGCGCCCTTACGCAGATCGAACGCCTGCTCGAGCGCCGGCCCGCCGATCAGAATCCGATCGGCCACTTCACGGCGCGCCTGGCGCGCGGGCGAATCCTGCTCGCTTCAAAGAACTACGAAAGTGCTCGCGCTGAATTCGCTGCCGCGCTCAAGTACTTTCGCGAACATGGTCTCTATTACTACGACGCCCAGGCCTGCATGGGACTCGCAGTGTGCGATCAGGGGACCTCGCAGGAAGTTTCGATGTTTGAGAATTTGAAGCGCGCGCTCGATTTGGCGGCGCGTTACGACTACGACTACTGGCTGCGCCAGGAGGTGGCGACGCACGCGAGTTTGTTCGCCGCAGATGAAGTACAGGAGTTGCTGCCGGCGGAACTGCGTGGCGCGCCCGTAACGGCGCCTGCTCCGGCGCCTACGATTACCACCGCGACAGTCGCGACGCCGGTGCCGCTCGTAGATCTCACGATCAATATGCTGGGTTCGATCGAGATCTTTCGCGACCGGGCCAGGCCCTTCGCCGCAGACGCCTGGACGACGCGCCGCTCGCGCGACATTCTTTGTTTCATAGCCTCGCGGCCGCATCATCGCGCGCCCAAGGACAATATCGTCGACACGTTCTGGCGCGACGTCGATGTGAAAACAGTCGAGCGAAATTTCCATCCCACGATGTCGCACATCCGCAAAGCGCTGAACAGCAATCAGCCTTTGAAACAAAACTTTCTCGCCTATCGCGACGGCGAGTATCAACTAAATTCGGAATTCGCTTATCGCATCGACACGGAACAGTTCGATCGCTTCATCGCCGACGGCGAAGCTGCGCGTCGTGAACGTGACTTCGATCGGTGCATTGGGCTCTATGAACAAGCGGTGGCGCTTTATCGCGGCGACTTCATGCAGGGGAGTTACGACGATTGGGTTGAAGAGCAGCGGTCCTATTATCGCGAGCAGTACTTGCGGATGCTCGAGTCGCTGGCGGGCGTGGCGGAGAAGAAACAGGAGTTTGTGCGGGCGATGGATTTAGCGCAGCGCATCCTGCGCGACGATCCGTTTCGCGAAGACATTCACTGTCTGGTGATGCGTGCGCAGGCGGCCCTCGGTAATCGCGTCGCCGTCAAGGAACAGTACGAAGCGCTGCGCGCGCTGCTGAAGAAAGAGTTGGGCGTGGAACCCGCGATGCAGACGCAGAAAGCTTTTAAGGAGCTGCTTGGTCAGTGAAGGATGCAGAAACCCGACCGTCAGGGAGGGTGCAACCGACTCGCCTCACTGCACCCTCCCTGACGGTCGGGTTTCTGCACTACTTGTATTCCCACTCACGCACATCAACAAAATGTCCCGCAATCGCCGCGGCCGCGGCCATGGACGGACTCACCAGATGAGTGCGCCCGCCGCGTCCCTGACGTCCTTCAAAGTTGCGGTTGCTGGTTGAAGCACAACGCCCGCCGGGTTGCAGAATGTCCGGGTTCATCCCCAGACACATTGAGCATCCGGCCTCGCGCCATTCGAAGCCCGCCTCACGAAAGATTCGATCCAACCCTTCGCCTTCCGCCGCGACTTTGACACTGTGCGATCCCGGCACCACCATCGCGCGCACTGATTCTTTCACGCGGTGTCCATTGATGACACGGGCCGCCGCGCGCAAGTCCTCAATCCGCGCATTCGTGCACGAGCCGATAAAAACGCGATCGATCGCGATGTCAGCGATGCGCGTCTTTGGTTGCAGAGCCATGTATTGCAGCGCGCGTTCGACGGCGCTGCGCTCCGACTGGTTTTGAATCCCGCCCGGATCGGGCACCTCGGCAGTTATCGACGCCACCATTCCGGGACTCGTGCCCCAGGTCACACACGGAGCAACCGATGCCGCGTCGACATCGAGCCGGCGATCGAATTCCGCGTCCACGTCGGAGGTCAGCGTCTGCCAGTAACTGATTGCGTCATCCCAATTCGATCCGCGCGGCGCATAAGGACGACCATGCAAATAGGCGTAGGTGGTGTCGTCGGGCGCGATCATTCCAGCGCGCGCGCCTGCTTCGATACTCATGTTGCACAGAGTCATGCGGCCTTCCATCGACAACGCGCGCACAGCTTCGCCTGCGTATTCGATGACGTGACCGGTGGCTCCGTCGGTCCCAATCTTTCCGATAATTGCCAACGCCAGGTCCTTCGAGGTTACGCCTGCGGACAGCTCACCGCTCACGTTTATGAGCATAGTGCGCGGCTGGTTTTGCGGCAGGCACTGCGTCGCCAGCACATGCTCGACTTCGCTGGTGCCGATGCCAAACGCGAGCGCGCCAAATGCTCCGTGCGTGCTCGTGTGACTGTCGCCGCAAACGATGGTCATCCCCGGTTGTGTCAACCCGAGCTCAGGACCAATGACGTGCACTATGCCTTGATTGATTGAATCGATATCGAAAAGTTGAATGCCGAACTCGGCGCAATTCCGGCGCAGAGTCTCAATCTGCTTTGAGGCAATCGGATCTGCGATCGGCGTCAAACGTGAAGTCGTAGGGACATTGTGATCGACTGTGGCAATCGTCAGCTCAGGACGACGCACCCCACGCCCGGCAGCGCGCAATCCATCGAATGCCTGCGGCGACGTGACTTCGTGAACCAGATGCAGATCGATGTAGAGCAAAGCAGGTTCGCCCGCCGGCGAACGCACGAGGTGAGCTTCCCAAAGCTTTTCAAAAAGTGTTCGAGACATAAGAGATCAGGGTTTAGGGTGATGGTGTAG
>DATANL010000464.1:0-9370 GCA_036266295.1 Pyrinomonadaceae bacterium
GCCATTAACGCTGCCGAATAGCCCCAAGCGCTTGGGCCACTGAGCGCTTCGAGTCCGAGGCAATTCCCGGCTCCTAAGAAATCTTCCGGCACTAATTCGCTGGCGGCGGCGCCGGTTCCCTCGGTCACGTCTTTATAAATCGGCACGCCACGCACGCGCCGAATCCAACCGCTGTGAATCAGGAACAAGCAATCGATCGGGGCGCCTTCTTTGACCAGCAGGTGATGTTTCGGATAGACGGAGAACTGTGAAATATTTCCGAGCGAAACCAATTCAACGGCGGTTAGGGCATCGCCAACGGTATTTTGCAGCTGGGCAATTACGCGGCCGAGCCCATGGCCACGATAAGTGGTATCGATCTTCTCTCCGAACTTCCGCAGCGATCTCAGGAGTCGTAACGCTGGACGCACCACTTCGAGCACGGTTGCGTCCGGGCCGTCGTGACGAGATGAAATCGTGGCATTGCGCGGCACGCCGGCGAGGATCGACATTTCGCCGAAGCAGGCGCCCGGCGGAACATTGCCTACCGTTTTTAGTTGTCCCGATCTGTCTGTCGCTTGAACTTCGAGTTCCGAGTCGAGCGAGAAATAGAAAGTGTTTCCGCCCCAATCGCCTTCGTGCATGATCACTTCGCCGGGCGAGAAAGTCAGCAAACGCGCGTACGGACCAATCTGCTTGCCTCCGGCGATTTTGCCTTCGGCAATCATCTTCAGGTTGTTCTTGTTTTTTTCGTCGAGAAGTTCGGACAGCACATCGATTTTCTTGATGGCTTCAAGAATCGCGTCCGGGCTGGTGTTTGCTTTCGGCATGTCTGCGGCTGCCGAGGAAGTCAAGGCTCTGGTACAAGTTGTCGCAACTTAACTCTAGCGGCTGTCGGGGTGTGCGTCCGCAGCTTAACATGCGTTTCGCACACTGAGGAAATCCACATTACTCCGCGCCGTACCAACGCAAACATTGTAGTGGCCCACCTGACCGACTCGTGATAGCATCCGCGTACTTCGGATAACTTCTCCAACGTAATCTAGGCGGCAATGCGAGAACCCCTGCAAATGCGTGCCCCTTCAAAACGCTGGTTAGCGCTGGCGGGCGTGATTTTCGTTTCCACTGCATCGCTCGCCTGGAGTTACACCCGACTTCGTCGCACCCCAGACGTTGGAGGGGCACCCGCCTCTAAAAGACAGGGATCAGGAGTCAGGAGCCAGGAGTCAGGGCGCTTCTCATCATCGACCGCAGTTTCCAGGACAGAACTTATTGATTCAGACAACGACGGGATTCCTGATGTGGCCGAGCTGCGCACTTATCAGGATCGCGACAGCTTTCGGCGCTGGTTTACGTTCATCAGCGAAAATCAATTCTATCGACTGAGCGATCAATGGAATGAAGACCAGCGCGATTGCGCCGGCCTGGCGCGCTTTGCGATTCGTGAAGCGCTGCGCCATCACGATCGGCCATGGTTTCAGAAGATGGGACCGGGCTACGAGACCGTGGCCTCGGACATCGGCGAGTTCGATCTCGATCATAATCCGCTGGGCGAGAAAATCTTTCGCACGGATTTTGGTTCGTTCAGTGAAAGCGATTTGCGCAACGGCCGTTTCTCAGAGTTCGCCGACGGGCGGTCGCTCAAAAACTTCAACAGTTTCTTTGTCACGCGCGATCGGCGCGAAGCCCAACCGGGCGATCTGCTTTTCTTCTATCAGCCCTGGGTGCAGAAATTTCCTTATCACGTAATGATTTTCCTCGGCCCGGCGCGCGTTGCGGCAAATGGCGGGAACGATTGGGTCGTCTATCACACCGGCTCGTCGCCAATCGATAAAGGAACCGTGAAGAAGGTCGAGCTGTCCGTGCTCGATCATCATCCCGATCCACGTTGGCGGCCGGTCGAGAGCAACAAGAATTTTCTTGGCTTCTATCGATTGAAGATTTTGCAGTGAAAACCTGCTTTTCTAAATGCGTTCTTACTGTAGGGGCGGAGCTTGTCCCTGCCCGGCTCCGTGTGATGCACGGCGGGCGGGCACAAGGCCCGCCCCTACAGAACTTGATCCTCTTTCCTTTTGCCCCGGAGGCAATTCATGTCTGTGTCTAATTCCCGCGTAGGTCGCTATATCGCAACCGCCGCCATCTATCTTGCGCTCGTCGCGGCAGTGCTGGGCTTTAATGTCATCCGCTCACGCACGACGCCGGCGACCGCGCCACTCACTGCCGAATCTGAAACACCCAAGATCGTCAGCACCAAGCCCTACTTCTCGTTGGTCACGAACAAGACGTATTCGCCGAATGAATCGGCGCGGCTGTGGGCCAGTTATCAGAACATCGACTACCTGGACTTTCGCGTTTATCGCATCAAGGATCCGAACAAGTTCTTCAAGCAGCTCGACGATCCACATGAAATGGGCGAGAAGGAAAAGGAAGAGATTGCCCAGGGTTACGGCACGCGGATCTCGCTGCTCGAACGCACGCACCGCTTCAAGCTCTCGCTCTTCGGCTGGGTGAAAGACTACGTCCGCACGCACTTAACCAAGGACCACCGCGCTACTTTCAACGAAAAATATCGCAAAGAACCCGAGGCCACGCGCACGCCCCTGAACGTCGCCGACTATGCCCGCGTGCCTTTGTTGAATCCCGACCAGAAGGTGAAGGACTGGCGCGAGAAACTGCCGGCGCTGGAAAACGAATACGACAGTCGCATGATTACGCTCGGCAAGATCGATTCCGGTGTTTATCTGGTCGAAGCTGTCAACGGCGATCAGCGCGCGTATTCGATCGCGATCGTGACGAACCTCACGATGATTGAAAAGACGAATCGTCACGGACAGGTCCTGGTTTATATCGTCGATCGCAAGACGGGCGCGCCGCATGAAGGCGTCAGCGTCGAAGTTACCAACGCCAGAAATACTCTGGCCACGGGCGCGACGGACAAATCGGGCGTCTACAAAGCCGACGTGAAGATTCCCGAAGCACCGCAGACGCCGCCCGAAGATGTCGATTCCGAGAGTCCAGCGAAAAATCCGTTTTTGATCATGGCGCGAGAGCGCGACAACTTCGTCATCTCGGACGTCGACTCGTTCTATTTCGGCGGCCAGTACGGCGAAGACGATGTGCTCACCGGCGAAGACCTGACGAGTTACATCTACACCGATCGCCCGATTTATCGGCCGGCACAATCAGTGTTCTTCAAAGGCATTCTGCGACAGTGGACCACCGGCGGCTACAAAATGCTCGACAGCAAGACGGTCAACGTGGTCGTCGAAGATCCAGCCAACGGCAAGATTTTTGAAAAGCAATTGCCGCTTTCAGATCGCGGCACTTTCAGCGGCCAAATCGATCTCGGCGATGAAGCGCCGCTCGGCAGCTACAACATCACGGCTTCGATCGGCGAAGCCAAGTCCAGCGGCTACTTCGAAGTTCAGGAATACAAAAAGCCTGAATTCAAAGTCACCGTGAAAGGCCCGAAGGAATTCGCGTCCGTCGGCGAGAAGGTCCGTTTCACCATCAACGCCAATTATTTCTTCGGCGCGCCGGTCACCAACGCCGACCTGCATTACTACATCTACAAGCAACGCTATTACCACTGGTGGTGGGGAGACGAATCAAACGATGAGTTCGACGACGCGGCCGGTCCGGAGAACGAAGGCGGCGATGAACAGGATTACGGTTACTACGGCAACGATCTCGTGACTGAAGGCGACGCTGAGATCAATGCGCAGGGACAAGCGTCTGTAGAGTTCGTCGTCCCCGCGCCCGAAGACAAGGAAGAATGGGACTATTCGTATCGCCTCGAAGCCTCAGTCACTGACGCGTCGCGTCGCGAGATGCAGGGCGCGGCTTCGTTCATCGGGACGCGCGGCAAGAGTGTCGCCGATGCTTACCCCGAACGTTACATCTATTACCAGGGTGACGCCGCCAAAATTCGCGTAAAGACCGCTGACTACGCCGGCAAGCCGGTTTCGGAAAAAGTCACGCTGAAATTCATCGAACAGAAATACGAAAAGAAAGAGAAGGAAGAAGAATACAACGGCTACAAGTACAAGTCGGTCGATTACATTTTGCACGAGCGGGAACTCGCTGCGGCCGACGTCAATACTGACAGCCAGGGCAACGCGACCTACGATTTCACGGTGCCGTCGCCCGGCAGCGTCTATGTGAAAGCGATTGTTTACGAGAATGGCAAAGCGATTACTAATCGCGGCGGTTCGTTCTGGGCCCCGGACAAGAAAGGCGAGTGGTCCGACTTTGAATATCGCGATTACGACGAGAAAGCGATCAAACTCGTTCCCGACAAAAAATCTTACAAGGCCGGCGAGACTGCGCATGTGCTCGCCATGTTGCCCACGGACAAGGCCCATCTGCTGGTCACCACGGAATTAGCTGAAGTGATCACCGTGCGTGAAATCGACTCATCCGGTCGCAGCATCGTGATCGACGTGCCCATCGATCGCAAATACGAACCAAACGTCTATCTTGACGTCTCGTACGTCAAAGACAGTGACATGTACAGCCAGAGCCAGCTGATCGCCGTGCCTGCGGTTGACAAGATGCTCAAGCTCGACATTGTGCCCAACAAGACCGAGTTCAAGCCGCGCGACGTGGCGTCATACACGATCATTGCGCGCAACGACGACGGCTCGCCGGCCGCGAATACGGAGGTGAGCCTCGGGATCGTTGACGAAGCGATTTACAGCATCCAACCCGAGACCGCCGGCAATATCAAGCGTGAGTTCTACGGCAAGCGCTACGATGAAGTGCAGACGAGTCTCGCGATTCATTACACCTTCACCGGTTACGCGGGCGAGAAACCAGCCGACCTGGCGAAGAACAAGTCGAGTTACCAACTCGCCGACTTCAAAAACGAAAGTTCATACGCCGAGCCGACCATTCGCAAGGAATTCAAAGACACGGCCTACTGGCAACCCGATGTAGTAACCGGCGCCGACGGCAAAGCGCAGGTCAACTTTAAATTGCCGGACAACCTGACGACCTGGCGCGCAACCGCGCGAGGCGTAACCGCGGACACGCGGGTCGGCTCGGCGGTGCAGAAGACGATTGCGCGCAAGGACGTGATCATGCGGCTCGAGATGCCGCGGTTCCTGACCGAAGGCGACACGGTGACCATCTCAGGTGTGGTGCATAACTTCCTGAAGAATGACAAGTCGACAAAAATCTCGCTCGATCTGAACGGCGCGCAGTTACTCGATTCGGCGGCGCAAACCGTGACCATTCGTCCCAACGGAGAGCATCGCGTCGACTGGCGCGTCCAGGCGAACCAGGTCGGCAAGCTCACGCTGCTGGCGAAAGCTTTGACCGATACTGAGTCAGACGCGGTCGAGATGACGATGGAGATCGTGCCGCACGGTTTGAAGCAGACGAGCGGCAATACCACGACGGTCACGCAAGACGACGCCGATCAGACCTTCAATCTCGATCTGCCCGGCCGCGCTGACGTTTCGGCTCGCAACTTGAAGATCGAAGCATCGCCTTCGATTGCGGGCGCATTGTTCGGGGCGCTGGACTATCTGACGAGTTATCCGTACGGCTGCACGGAACAGACGATGTCGAGTTTCCTGCCGAACATTGTCGTGGCGCAGACGCTGAAGGACATTCCGACGGCGAAGATTCGCGCCGGGAACGATCTGAATACCAAGGTGCAGAAAGGTCTCGACCGGCTCTACGCTTATCAGCATGCGGACGGCGGTTGGGGCTGGTGGAAGGACGACAAGACCGATCCGTTCATGACTGCTTATGTCGTCGATGGTCTAACGATGGCCAGTCGCGCCGGCTATCAAGTCGAGAGTTGGCGTCGCGATCAAGGCCGCGAAAAATTGTCCGCCATGCTGAACGCCGGCAAGCGCGACGACGGCAATCCAATCGACGATGAAACTCGTGCTTACATGATCTATGCGTTCACCGAGAGCGGCGACGGCGACGCGCATTTCCTCGACGAGCTGTACGGCAAGCGCAACAACCTTGGACCTTACGGACGGGCGCTGCTCGCTTTGGCGTTGCAGGAACATAAGGACGGCCGCGCGCATGAAGTCGCGAACCTGATCGAAGGCGCTGCGCAGAAGGATGAGTTTGAGGCCCATTGGCAGACGGCGCGCGTCAACGATTATGGTCGCGACATTTATATGGATGCGGAAGCCACCGCGCTTTCGTTGAAGGCGCTGGCCCAAATCAATCCCGGTTCATCGCTGTTGCCGAAGGCGGCGCGTTGGTTGGTGAAGAATCGTCGCAACGGTTACTACTGGCTTTCCACCAAGGAAACCGCATTTGCGATTTATGGTTTGACTGACTATCTGAAGGTCAGCAAGGAGCTCTCGCCCGACTATTCGTTCGAGGTTTATCTGAACGGCGAGAAAGTTGCCGGCCAGCATGTCGGTGCGAGTGATGCTACGAACGCGCAGACGATTTCGATTGCGAAGAAGGGCAACGAACTCGGCGCCACGAACCAGATTCGCATCGTCAAGCATGGTAAGGGCGCGCTCTACGTTTCGTCGGCGCTCGAGTATTTCACGGCGGATGAAAACGTGGCGGCGAATTCTGCCGGAGGTTTGAAACTGACGCGCGAATATCTGCGCTTGCGAGTCACGGAAAACGAGGGCGAGAAGGCCAGTTGGAAGATTGAACCGCTGTCAGGCGAGCTGCGATCGGGAGACATGATCGTCGTCCGTCTGCAGCTCACCGGCCCGCGCGCGCAGTACGTCATGATCGAGGATCCGATTCCCGCCGGGGCCGAACAAGTGGCGCAAGTCAGCGGCATCTATCTGAATCACGGGCTCGGCGAATGGTCCTCCTGGTACAGCAACCGCGAATTCCGCGACAACCGTACGGTAATCTTCGACAACTACTTCGACGGCAAGGCGATATTCCAATACGCCATGCGGGTCGAGGTGCCGGGCGAATTCAAGATCGCGCCGGCGCGCGCGGAACTGATGTATCAGCCGACGGTACAGGCAAACACGTCGAATGATCGATTGAGGATTCTAGATAAGAAATAATTCGGGAGTGCGGCGGCCCGACTCGCGGTTTGCGCAGTACTGTTCGGCTGATCGAGGCAGAGAAATAACAAAGCGCCGTCAAGCCGGCGCACTCCAGATGCGGCAGCGCCGCAGAAGAGGCGACAACTAATGACAACTATTAAGCTCTGGCTCGGCACGATCGCCAGTACGTTCACCAACGTGGGCGCGCTGATCGTGTTCGCGGTCATCTACGCCATGCTCGTTGTATCGTCGTACTTTTTAATTTCTACACGCGAAGCGACCGTCTGGCAGGTGCTCGTAACTTACGTGCTGATGATTCTGATCCCGGCGCTGTTCTTCGTCTATCAGGCTGCAATCATTAGTCGCGTTCGCGATGGCAGGTTGCGCGTCGGTGCTATTGGGCTCAACGCGGTGAGATTTTTCCTGGGAACGATTCCCTTGCTGCTGATCGCCTGGCTGCTTTACTACCTGCTCAACAAACTGGCAATTCGCTATTCCGCGCCCGCGATTCCGCTTTTGCCGGCGACCCAGGGCCCGCCACAGTTTGCGCCGCTGCACTGGCCTTCATTGATTTTTGCTTCGCTAAAGTTCGTCCTGCTCGGGGTGGCACTGCCACTTGCGGCAATTCATTTATGGATTGAAATGGCTTCCTGCAATTTCCGCGAAACGCTTCGCAGTGGCGCCAAAAACATTTTTGCGCGACTCGGCCACCGGTTCGCGTCAGCTTTTCGATCCGAGTCGGTGATGATCTACGGGTTGGGTCTGATCTTATTCTTTGTGCTGCCGTACACGGTACTCTTCGTTCCTTTTGCGCCGAAAGGAAACCGGACCGACTTCACGGTGTTCATCCTGCGGCTGTTGCTCACGTTCGTATTCACTTTCATAGGATGGGTCGTAACTATTAGCGCGCTCACCAGGAATGCGAACGACTTTTCACCGCCGCCGGTAGCGGGGCGCTCGCCCGCGGTTGTTCTGGAGGCGGCCGCGTGACGCTGGTTGGTTTAAGCGTACGCACATTCGAACGCATTCGCCGAGAGCATGCGCTACTCCTCGCCTGCGCCTGTGTAACGATTCTGCTGTTCAATCTACCGGTTCAGCGTTTGAGTTTTGGATCGCTTCGCCTGTTGGCCGGTGATGGGACGCGGGACGAAGCAGCAATCGATGCGGCGTTGCAGGACGCCGCGAACGCCGCGCTGCAGAACCGTGAAGGCACAATCATCGTGATGGATCCGCGCACGGGCCGCGTGCGCGCTACCGTTAATGGCGCCGCCGCTTATTCACAGGCGCTCATGCCCGGCTCGGCCATCAAGCCCTTTACCACGCTGGCAGCGTTACGCGCTGGTTTGATCGATGAAGATTCGCGCACGGCCTGTCCCGGACGTTTCACCGGATTAAATTTTTCGCTGGCGTGCGTGCACGGCGATCACTTGCCACCATTCAATCCGTCGCAGGCGATCGCGTACTCGTGTAATTACTATTTCGCCACGCTGGGCCAACGACTCGGGCGCGACAAACTAATCGCGACGTTGCGTGAATTCGACTTTGGCAAACCAACCGGCATCGCGGGCGCCGAAGCTACCGGCGTCGTGCGGCCATGCGAGTCCGGCAGCAACGCCAGAGTTGAAGCCAATCACGCCGTCGAACCGGATTGTTATGCGCGAACAGGCGTCGGCGAGAGCGAGAACCTGCAAGTTACGCCCATCCAGTTGTTGGCCGCCTATGCCGCGCTCGTCAATGGCGGCCACTTGTACGAACCACGAATCACAGACGCGATTAATTTTGATCCGACCGAGCGTTCGCGCATAAATATTTCTCCGCAAGAGCGCTCGATTATCACTGAAGGCATGGCGGGCGCGGTCCGTTACGGAACGGCGCGCGCGGCGAAGCTCGACGCGCTTCCGATCGCGATAATCGGCAAGACGGGCACGGCGAATCCGCCCAGAGGGTTTCGCACCAACGGCTGGTTTATCGGCTTTGCGGCGCCATTCGCCAGCAATGATGAATTGGATCCGGCGAGAATTGAGATCGCGGTGTTGGTGTTACTTCCTCGCGCTCACGGATCGCAGGCGGCCGAGTTGGCCCGGCCGGTTTTCGCAGCTTACGCGAATGCGACTCGGCATCGCGATCGTGAGAGCGACGCTTCATCTTCAGACACATCCAGCTCGCGAACGGGTCAATCCGCAATCCGCAACGCGCGATCCGCAATCGTCAAGGTCCATCTCGTTCACGATAACATCACCGAGGAGTTGTCGCTTGAAGACTATGTGCTCGGAGTAATGCGGGCCGAAGGGACGTCGGAGACAGAACCTGAGGCTTTGAAGGCCCTCGCGATTGCCATCAGAACCTATGGCGTGAAGAACGCAGGGCGGCACGCGAAAGATGGATATGACTTTTGT
>DATANL010000465.1:0-3472 GCA_036266295.1 Pyrinomonadaceae bacterium
GAGCTGGGCATTCATATTTTCGGCATGGATTTTTCGGACGAGATTTATCCTGGTCAAGGTTGATTTTTGAACAACATGGATTCGCCACGTATCAGAAGCTTACAACTAGATCGGAGAGGCGTGATGAATAACATCCACTCGTATCGGCTATTTGACGAACGGACCTGGCGAAATGCCTGAGTGACTGACTTTAGGTGAAGCATGCGCTGGCAAGGCGAAGAACAGAGCGAGAACGTTGAGGATCAGAGAGGTTCTTCCGGGCGGCGAGTAGCGCTCGGCGGTGGCCTCGGGACTCTACTCGCAATCGTGCTCGCGCTCGTGTTCGGCGTAGATCCTCGCCAACTGCTGAACCCGCAGTCAGACACATCCTCGCCGGTGACGACGTCTTCACGGCCGACCAACGCAGAGGAAGAAAACCTCAAACAATTTGTCTCGGTGGTGCTGAGAAAAACCGAAGTCGTTTGGGATGATGTCCTGCGACAAAACGGAAAAGCCTATCGCGATCCGAAGCTGGTCCTATTCACCGGTGAAGTGGAATCAGCCTGCGGTCTTAGCGACGCGGCCGTCGGGCCATTCTACTGTCCCGGTGACGAAAAGATTTATATCGACTTGTCGTTCTACAACGAACTGCGCCGCCGCTTTAATGCACCGGGAGATTTCGCGCAGGCCTATGTGATTGCGCATGAGGTTGGACATCACGTGCAGAAGATTCTGGGCATCTCGCAACGCGTCGAAGCAATGGAACGGCGAGCGAGCCAGGCCCAAGCGAATCAACTCTCGGTGCGCCTTGAGCTCCAGGCTGATTTCTTTGCGGGCGTCTTTGCCAGGTATGTGAACGACAAAGGGGTGCTCGATCCCGGAGACATCGAAGAAGCCCTGCGGGCCGCCAGCGCAGTGGGCGATGACAATATTCAGCGGCAGGAAACCGGCCGCGTCATGCCCGACTCGTTTACCCACGGCACCAGCGAACAGCGACTGCGTTGGTTTCGCAAGGGCTTCGAGACTGGCGACATCCGGCAAGGCGACACGTTCAGCGCCTCAAGTTTGTAGGGAGCTTCTCGTTAATGGTGGTTGCGTCAGATGGCGACGAAAGTACGAATGCCGCTGGCATCGCCCAATCACAATACGGATGCCGTCGATGCTTTAAGCGCGAAGAAATCACAGCACGTCGGGGAAGGTCCAACGGTCGAATATGTGAACGACGTAGTGCTAAGGGATCTCCGTCAATGCGGCATTGGGATGACGGCTGATTGCCGGATCACGAACGAGGGTGAACTTTCCGCCGACGAATTCGTGAGTGCCTTCACTGCGGCCGGCTGGTCATGGCCCCGGCAGTGGCATCGGCGAAATCTCAATCGAGCACACGACGCGGACGCGCAGCATCTTGAGAAGGAAGTGGAGCCAGGGAGATGGATTCACGTGGTGATCTCTCCCGGACTTCGCGAGGCTGAGAACGGAAGCCTTCCGGGGCGCTACAGAGCTGCCAGTGACTGGAGCTTGCCGCCGCGTCACGTAGAACTTCACGCCGAGAAACATTGGTTGCGGCCAAGTTCCTTTGCGCACCTGCGTCAATTTCTCCGCGATCGATTGTGGTCTTTCTGACGATTCAAGCTACGGAGTGCGGCGCGATCGGTACCCTCGAGATCACTTTCGCGTTCCTTCTGTCTCATTCCCGCAATAAGTGTACGTGCACGCTACACGCGCGCGGCGTGGTCAGCCCATGCACGTGCCCTCATTCCGGCTGACCAGATGCTGATATTGCGGCCAACCTCACGACATGCCATCGACGGCACCGTGATTGCAAACGTGCTCGTCCTTTTATAAACGAAGAGTCGTTTTCAGAAAGAAGCGGAAGCAAAACTTGTCGTGCAGTTTAGGAAGGGAGAAATTTTCAATGGCTAAGAATACGGGCGACGGCTCACGCAAGGGCGCGGTAAAGGATCGCACTCAGACCGAGAATCCTCGGACCAGCCAGTGGGTCGAACGCGATGAAAAAAAAGGAAGTTCGTCACGGGGCGAATTCACTAACGTCAAAGAAGACGGCAAACCCTTCAAAGGGGTAGCCAAGGAACCGGACAACAGACGCCGGCAGAGTTAGAGCGGGCGATTAAGAGAGGATCAGAATGGCGACAAAGAAAACCACCAAAACGAAAACCGCCGCCAGGGGAGGGAAGAAGAAGTCCGCTTCCAAGTCCGCTGCGAAGAAAACCACTTCCAAGTCTGCGGCGAAGAAGACCACCAAAAAGATTGTCAAAAAGGCGCTGACCACGGCAAAGAAAACCGGTAAATCAGTCCAGTCGAAATCGCCGAAAGGAATTCTCACTCAGGTGAAAGAGGCAGTCGACAGACTACTCGGCACTGCGGCGGGGGCAGCAGAGGGCGCAGTAGAAGGCGTCGTCGAAGCCAGCGACGCGACGGCCGCGGACGTGACCGGCAAAGGTTCGAGCGGGACCAGAGCGAAAGCCGCGAAAACGAATTAGCTTCGTGAGGTTATGACTGCGGATCGTTTGCGCGGGACCTTGTCGGTTTTGACTTCGTGGCAGCTTTGAATATTGAATACCAGCGAAGTGAACAGGACATCTCGATAACCGCGGGAACTTTCGCTCGGTATGGGATTAGCAGGCCGAAGACGCAGGCGAGTTGTGATCGGGGCTCTGGCAATCGTCGCTGCAATCAGCGTCCTGGTAGCGGCGCTTAGCAGAATGTCGAGAGGTGGGCGTCGCGAGATTACCTGGTCCAAATCGTCGCCGCCTCAGGATAAATCCGCGACTGTCTCCTCGCCTGCGACTCTTGCAACGCCTGACGAGAGTTCTCCCTTACCGAGCTCCGTTCCTCCCGCGGCTAACGGGTCTCCTACTTTTCAAGTTCCGGAAGGGACTGGCCCGAATGACTTGATCATTCCCGTCGTCGGCGTGCGGTCGGATCAGTTGCGCGACACGTTTACGGAAAGTCGTTCTGAGGGACGGGTTCATGATGCGATTGATATTCCGGCGCCCTTGGGCACGCCCGTGCTCGCAGCCGCGGACGGAACAATCCTAAAACTATTTCAGAGCGAAAAAGGCGGCACCACGATTTATCAATTAAGCAATGACAACAAATTCGTCTACTACTACGCGCACCTCGATCGATATGCCGACGGTTTGACTGAAGGTCACTTCGCGAAGCAAGGCGAAACGATTGCTTACGTGGGCGATTCCGGAAACGCCGGGGCGGGGAATTACCATCTGCATTTTTCGGTCGCATTGATTTCTGATCCGAAGCATTACTGGCAAGGGCAGAACATAAATCCCTATCCGCTACTCAAGAGGTGAGCACGCCCAGTGACGCGTGGATTCACAGGGCGTCTTTTGGAATTCGCATTCAAGTCAACGTCCGTTTATCGTGCACCGAATCAAATCTTCCGGTCGTCACTCTTTAATATTCAGTCAAAACCAGCTCAACTCGCCGGAATGCTTCTTGCTCACAGGCCCGC
>DATANL010000466.1:0-4495 GCA_036266295.1 Pyrinomonadaceae bacterium
CAGATCATCCGGCCCACCGGCTTGATGGATCCCGAAGTCGAAGTGAAGCCGGTCAAAGGTCAGATTGATCATCTGCTGGGCGAGTGCCGTCTGCGCGCCGAGCGGAACGAGCGCGTGCTGGTCACGACCCTGACCAAAAAGATGTCCGAAGACCTGACTGAGTACTTCACCGAAGTCGACGTCCGCGTGCGTTATCTCCATTCGGACATCGAAACTTTGGAACGCATCAAGATTCTGCGCGACCTGCGTCGCGGTGAATTCGACGTGCTGGTCGGAATCAATCTGCTGCGCGAAGGCCTCGACCTGCCGGAAGTATCTTTGGTGGCCATTCTCGATGCCGACAAAGAAGGGTTCCTGCGTTCGGTGTCGTCCTTGATTCAAACGATCGGCCGGGCCGCGCGCAACGCCAACGGCAAAGCAATTCTTTACGCGGATCGCATAACTGATTCGATGAAGTTCGCCATGGACGAAACGCGCCGCCGCCGCGAATTGCAGGCGGGATACAATCGCGAACACGGAATTACCCCGCAAACCATCATCAAACCGATCGAAGCGACGCTGGTAACAGCGGCCGAAGCTGACTATTTCAAAGTGCCTTTGGAGCTTGAGGACATCGAAGGCTACAGTGCGGACCAGATTGAACAGACGATCACGCGTCTCGAATTTGAGATGCGCGAACACGCGAAGAAATTTGAGTTCGAGAAAGCGGCCGAGCTGCGCGATCGCATCAAGTATCTGCGCGAGCGGGAATTGCAGGTGGCGTAGAACGATTAACCACAGAGGACACAGAGAGACAAGAAAGGAAATAACAAAGCGCGAACGTTACGCTGGCCGCACTCAAGCATGAGGCGCAAGATCAATGCTTTCCTGCCTCATTCATTTGTCTTCCTCTGTGTCCTCCGTGGTTAAAATCATGCTGACGAAATCTGAACCAGACGAAATTCAGGATTACCTTTCAGACGCCAGCCATGTTCGCGGCGGTTTCGCATCCAGCGTGGCGTTTCCCGACTCCGCCGAACAAGTCGCTCAAGCACTCGCCCAGGCCACACGTGACCGGACGCCCGTAACGATCTCTGGCGCGGGCACCGGCACGGTCGCGGCTCGCGTTCCTTTCGGCGGCTTGGTGCTCGCAACCGACAGACTCAACTCGATTAAATCAATTGAGGCACGCGAAGATGGTGGTCGCGCGGTGGTTGAAGCAGGTACCCGGCTAATCGATTTGCAGCGGGCCGTCGAATCGCAGGGATTGCTTTACGCTCCCGACCCCACCGAGAGAACGTGCTTCATCGGTGGCAATATCGCGACGAACGCTTCGGGCGCGCGCACCTTCAAGTACGGCGCGACGCGAAATTATGTCCTGGCGCTGAAGCTGGCGTTGGCCAACGGGGATGTTATCGAGATTCGTCGTGGTGAACTTTTCGCGCGCGGGCGCGAAATTACAATCCCCCTGGATAACGGCCGGGTGATCTCGGCGCATTTGCCTACCTACGAAATGCCGCGCGTCCGCAAGCACGCGTCGGGTTATTACGTCGCGCCGGGAATGGACGTAATCGATCTGTTCATCGGCAGCGAAGGTACGCTCGGTGTGATCGTTGAAGCCGAACTCAAGCTCCTGGTCAAACCTGAAGGCTTGCTGAGCGGCGTAGTCTTCTTCGATCGTGAGGACCATCTGCTCGCCTTTGTTCATGAAGCACGCGCACGCTCGTTGAGAACGCGGGCCAGTCCGAACGTAACGGACGGCTCAGTGGTGTCGGCGCTCGACGCGCGCGCTATTGAATACTTCGACCAAGAGTCGCTGGGTTTCCTGCGACAGAAATACTCCAGCGTGCCCGCGCAGGCGACCGGCGCTATTTTCTTCGAACAGGAAACCAGGCCCGCTACCGAAGACGCCCTGATGGATGAATGGATGTCTCTGCTCGAAACTCATCACGCGCTGGGTGATCAATCATGGTTTGCCACCAACGAACAGGATCAAGCGAACCTCCGCGAGTTTCGCCACGCGCTGCCGGTGCTCATGAACGAATGGTTCGCGCAACACCAGCAGAAGAAAATTTCGACTGACATGGCGGTGCCGGACGACGAGTTCGCGGGCATGCTGCGGTTCTATCAGGACAATCTACGAGACAGCGATTTGCGTTACACCATCTTTGGCCACATCGGCGACAATCACGTGCACGTCAACATCCTCCCGCGCAATGATTGGGAAGCCGAAAAGGGCCGCGCAATCTATCGCAACTTCATTCGCCGCGCCGTCGATGTCGGCGGGACGATTTCGGCGGAACACGGCATCGGCAAACTGAAACGTGAATACCTGCGCGAGCTTTACGGCGACCAACACTTGCGTGAAATGGCCGCGTTGAAGCGCGCGTTCGATCCGGCCGGAATTCTGGGACGCGGCAACATCTTTGATGAAGCGTTGCTGTAGGGCGGCAGTGCGGGCAGGGACAAGCCCTGCCCCTACAAATCTCGGCTTTTACTATTCGCGATTTACCATTTACGATTCACCCTCTTATGTTCCGTTTCACCACTGCCGGCGAATCACACGGACGCGCACTCGTCGCGATCGTCGAAGGTCTGCCGGCGGGTGTGCCGATCGACGTCGATCAAATCAATCACGAACTTTGGCGGCGGCAGCAGGGCTATGGCCGCGGCGCGCGCATGAAGATTGAGCAGGACCGAGTCGAGATTCTCAGCGGTGTGCGGCATGGACTAACGCTCGGTTCGCCTTTGGCGCTGACCATCGAGAATAAAGATTGGGCCAATTGGCAGGACGTCATGGCGTCCGACGGACGCGACCTCGCGCCTGAAAAATCGCGCCGGGTCAAGCGTCCGCGGCCGGGCCATGCTGATCTCGCGGGCGGCCTGAAGTACGACGTTCGTGATCTGAGGAATGTCCTCGAACGCGCTTCGGCGCGCGAGACGGCGGCGCGCGTGGCGTGTGGCGCGATCGCCAGGCAGCTGTTGGCCCAATTTGGCATCGAGATTCGCAGCCACTTGATCCAGCTGGGTGGCATTCCGGCGCAGCCGCTCGAACTCACCTTCGAGCAAATCTCTGCCATCCCGGTTGATTCACCATTGAACTGCGCGGACGCGAATGCGCAGCAACAGATGATGGAGTTGATCGATCAGAAGAAGAGTGAGGGCGACACCCTGGGCGGAATTTTTGAAGTTGTCGCGCGCAAGGTTCCACCGGGCCTCGGCTCACACACATCGTGGGATCAAAAACTCGACGGGCAGCTGGCGCAGGCAATCATGTCGATTCACGCGGTGAAGGCGGTGGCTATTGGCTCAGGCCTGGAAGCGAGTTCTCTGCCCGGTTCCGAGGTTCACGATGAGATTTCCTACAGCGACGAAACCAAAGAGTTTATTCGCGATACAAATCGCGCCGGCGGTTTGGAAGGCGGCGTCACCAACGGCGAAGAGATTCGCGTGCGCGGTCATCTGAAACCGATCTCGACTCTGCGGCGCGCGCTGCGCTCGATCGACATCGATACCAAGCAGGAAGAGAAAGCCGCCTTCGAACGGTCTGACATCACGGTCGTACCGGCCGCCGGTGTCATCGGTGAAGCGATGGTGGCGCTGACATTGGCCACAGCCATGCGCGAGAAATTCGGCGGCGATAGCCTGGGCGAAATGAAGCGCAACTTTGCGGGATATCGGGAGCAGTTGCGGGGGTATTAAGAGTATTACCACAGAGGACACAGAGGGAGAAAAATCCAAAACTCATTTAGAAGCCGAACCTGGCCGGCGTTGTGATTGGCTGCACAAGTCGGTGTGGCGAAACGTATATTCTCTTTTCGTGATTTGTCTTCCTCTGTGTCCTCTGTGGTTAATCCTCTCCGCTAGCGAAAGCCAAATCTTCATCGTAAAATCGAATCAATTAACAAATCGAATCAAGGAAAACCGATTTAAAGAATGGCTCTATTAGAAATTGTAACGTGGCCGAATCCGGTGCTTGATAACCCGGCAGACCCGGTCACCAAATTCGACGACGATTTAAAGAAGCTCGTCAAAGACATGTTCGAAACGATGTACGCCGCGCCGGGTGTCGGCCTGGCGGCCGTCCAGGTCGGCGTGGCGAAGCGGCTCTTTGTCATGGATTGTTCCGGCGGCAAAGATCCTTCGCAGCGCATCGTCATGATCAATCCCGAAGTCATCGCGCAGGAAGGTAAGCAGGACGGCGACGAAGGCTGCCTGTCCTTTCCGGGAATTTTCTACGGCGTCGAGCGCAACCTGCGAGCGGTCGTGCGCGCCCACGACGTCAACGGAAAAGAATTCGAAATCGACGGAAATGAATTGACCGCGCGCTGCATGTTGCACGAGACGGATCATTGCGACGGGATCGTGTTTCTCGATCGCATGTCGCCGCTCAAGCGCGAACTCGTCAAACGCAAGATCAAAAAACTACAGAAGGCCGGGGAGTGGTCTTCATAAAAACCTAATCTGTCAGAAGCCCGACCGTAAGGGAGGGCTACCTGCGTGGCTGGCCCTCCCT
>DATANL010000467.1:0-8070 GCA_036266295.1 Pyrinomonadaceae bacterium
ATGAGAACGATCGCATCGTCAATGAACGCAACGCCGCGCGAAAAGCCGGCGAGTTCATTCTGGCGCACCGTGATGAAATCGAGTACGTGGACGTCTCGCCGAAGCAACTCGTCTCGGTCGCGGCCTCGCTGATTCCATTCCTCGAGAATGACGACGCGAACCGCGCCCTGATGGGTTCAAACATGCAGCGCCAATCGGTGCCTTTGCTGCGCGCGGAAGCGCCGTACATCGGCACGGGTATGGAAGACGTGACGGCGCGTGACTCAGGCGCCGTGGTTATCGCCCGCCGCGACGGCGTCGTTGATTACACCGATTCCGAGCGCATCATCGTCAAAGCCGATCACAACGTCGACGGCACCATCTCTCGCGAAGTGACGGCGGACATCTACACGCTGATCAAGTTCAAGCGTTCCAACCAGAACACCTGCATCAATCAACGGCCGATCGTTCACGTGGGTGAGCGAGTGGCCAAGGGTCAGGTGATTGCCGACGGTCCGTGTACGGATCGTGGCGAGCTGGCACTGGGCCGCAACGTTTTGGTCGCCTTCATGCCGTGGCGCGGTTACAACTTTGAAGACGCAATTCTGGTTTCCGAGCGGCTGGTGAAAGAGGACTACTACACTTCGATCCACATCGAAGAGCTGGAAATCGAAGCTCGCGACACCAAGCTCGGACCGGAGGAAATCACTCGCGACATTCCGAATGTCGGCGAGAACATGCTCCGCGACCTCGACGAAAGCGGCATCATCCGCATCGGCGCCCAGGTCAAGCCGGGCTCGATTCTGGTCGGCAAAGTGACGCCGAAAGGCGAGACTCAGCTGACCGCGGAAGAGAAACTGCTGCGCGCGATCTTTGGTGAGAAGGCCGCCGACGTGAAAGACGCTTCGCTCGTGTGTCCCCCGGGCATCGACGGCACAGTCGTCGATGTGCAGGTGTTCACGCGCAAGGGCCAGGAGAAGGATCAACGATCGCTCTCAATCGAACAGGACGAAGAAGAGCGTCTGCGTCGCGACCTTGAGGATGAAATTCGTATTCTGCAGGAGCAGCGCAACGAACGTATCTACGAATTGTTCGAAGGCCGGAAGCTGGCAGCCGACCTGACCGTGAATCGTGAAGTGGTCATGGCCAAGGGCGTGCCGATTACCCGCGAGATGCTGGAAGCAGTCGAGCCGAAGGCCCTGCGCAAGGCCGAAGTCGCCGGTTCCCGCGTCGATGCCGCGACTGAAGTTAAGGCTTACGAGGATCGCACTGAGCGGCAAATTAAAATTCTCTCGGACATTTACGAAGAGAAGATTGCCAAGCTGCGCCAGGGCGACGAGCTTTCACCCGGCGTTATCAAGATGGTCAAGGTCTTCATCGCCATGAAGCGCAAGCTTTCGGTCGGCGACAAGATGGCCGGCCGTCACGGTAACAAGGGCGTGATCGCGCGCATCCTGCCGGAAGAGGACATGCCTTATCTGCCGGACGGAACGCCGGTCGAGATAGTCTTGAATCCGCTGGGCGTGCCTTCACGCATGAACGTCGGTCAGATTCTCGAAACGCACCTCGGCTGGGCCGCGCGCGTGTTGGGCTTGTACTACGCGACGCCGGTTTTCGACGGCGCTACCGAAAAAGAAATCAAGGTGCGCTTGCAGCAAGCAGGCGCGCGGGCGCGTGAACTTGGCTTGCCTGAGATTGTTAATGAATCAGGCAAGGCCATCCTGTACGACGGATTGAGCGGCGATGCTTTCGAACAGAAAGTGACCGTCGGCTACATCTACATGCTCAAGCTTTCGCACCTGGTCGACGACAAGATTCACGCGCGTTCGATTGGGCCGTATTCGCTGATTACGCAACAGCCGCTGGGCGGTAAGGCGCAGTTCGGCGGACAGCGATTCGGAGAGATGGAGGTCTGGGCGCTCGAAGCTTACGGCGCGGCGCACATCCTGCAGGAGTTGCTGACCGCGAAGTCGGACGACGTTGCGGGTCGCTCAAAGATTTACGAAGCCATCGTCAAGGGCGAAGCGGATTTCGATCCGGGTTTGCCCGAATCATTCAACGTGCTGGTGCGCGAACTACAGTCGCTGTGCCTTGACGTTGAGCTGGTGCAGAAAGACGGCGCGCCGGAAGAGCCGATCGCTGAGCCTTTGATTACGAGCGGGATTTAAGTGAGCAGTGCGCGGTGAGCAGTGAGCAGTTGCTTGCCGCCGCTGATATTTTGCTCGCGAACAATGGTGGTGACTGCTTACTGCTCACAGCTCACTGCCAACTGGAGAAAAGATGTTTCGATTCCATCAAGAGAAAACGCAACTCGCGCCTGACTTCGAGGCGATTCGCATTTCGCTGGCTTCACCGGAAAAGATCCGTCAGTGGTCGCACGGTGAAGTGACCAAGCCGGAAACGATCAACTACCGCACCTTCAAACCCGAGCGCGATGGCCTGTTCTGTGCGCGCATTTTCGGTCCGGTGGCGGACTGGGAGTGTCTGTGCGGAAAGTACAAGCGCATGAAGCACCGCGGTGTCATCTGCGATAAGTGCGGCGTTGAAGTTACCCAGGCAAAGGTCCGTCGCGAACGGCTGGGCCACATCGATCTGGCGAGTCCCTGCTCGCACGTGTGGTTCTTCAAAGGACTGCCGTCGCGCATTGGTCACTTGCTTGACATCCCTCTGCGCGAACTCGAGAAGGTCCTCTATTTCGAATCCTATATCGTCATCGATCCGGGAGACATCAAGGATTTAAAAGAGCGCGAACTATTGACCGACGAGCGCTATCGCGAGTTGATGCGCGAACATCCGGGCCAGTTCGTCGCCAAGATGGGCGCCGAAGCCATCAAAGAATTGCTGACGATGGTCAAGATCGAGGAACTCTCGATTGAGTTGCGCCGCCGGATGCGCGAAGAGACTTCGCAGCAGAAGAAGCTGAAATTTTCCAAGCGACTGAAAGTGACGACTTCATTCCTGAAGTCCGGCAATCATCCTGAGTGGATGATCCTCGACGTGATTCCGGTCATTCCGCCGGAGCTGCGTCCGTTGGTGCCGCTCGACGGCGGGCGGTTTGCGACCTCAGATCTCAATGACCTGTATCGTCGCGTTATCAATCGCAACAACCGTCTGAAGAAGTTGATGGAATTGCGTGCGCCGGAAGTGATCGTGCGCAACGAAAAGCGCATGCTGCAGGAAGCCGTCGATGCTTTATTCGATAACGGCCGCCGTGGCCGCGTGCTGCGCGGCGTGAACAATCGGCCGCTGAAATCTCTTTCGGGAACACTTAAAGGAAAGCAGGGACGCTTCCGTCAGAATCTGCTCGGCAAACGCGTCGACTATTCCGGCCGTTCGGTGATCGTCGTGGGACCCGAACTGAAACTGCACCAATGTGGTTTGCCGAAGAAGATGGCGCTCGAGTTGTTCAAGCCATTCATCTACAACCAGCTCGAGAAGCAGGGCCACGCCGCGACGATCAAGCAAGCGCGCGAGATGGTCGAGCGTCAGGAGCCGGTCGTGTGGGACATTCTCGAAGAAGTCATTCGCGAGCATCCGGTGTTGCTCAACCGCGCTCCGACGCTGCACCGGCTGGGCATCCAGGCATTTGAACCGGTGCTGGTCGAGGGTAAGGCCATCAAGATTCACCCGCTCGTTTGTACGGCATTCAATGCGGACTTTGACGGCGACCAGATGGCGGTACACATTCCGCTTTCACCGGAAGCCCAGATCGAAGCCGCCGTGTTGATGCTTTCGTCGAATAACATTCTCAGTCCGGCGAGCGGTCAGCCCATTGCGGTGCCGTCACAGGACATCGTGCTGGGTATTTACTACCTGACGCGCGATCGCGAAGGCGCCAAGGGCGAAGGCCGCGTGTTCGCTTCGAAGGAAGAAGTTTTCCTCGCGCTCGATTCCAAGGATGTGACGACTCAGACGCCCATCAAGCTGCGAATCACCGGCGACTTGATCGATCTGACGCAGGAGCACGACACGCAGGACATCCTCCGCGCCACGGTGCAGGAAGATGTGCGTCGCGTCATCAACACGACCGTTGGTCGCGTAATTTTCAACGACGCAATTCCTTCGGGGTTGCCGTACATCAACGGCACGCTGCGGAAGAAGGGCCTGCAATCGCTGGTCAACTATTCACACATTCGTCTCGGCCACGAGATGACTGTGAAGATGCTCGACGATCTTAAGAACCTTGGTTTTCTGTATGCCACCAAGGCCGGCGTTTCGATCGGTATCGACGATCTGGTAACGCCGCCGTCCAAGAAGGAAATCGTCGCCAAAGCCGAAAGGGACGTGATTACCGTCGAGCAGCAATACCGCGACGGCGTGATCACCAACGGCGAGCGTTATAACAAGGTAATCGCCATTTGGTCCGAAGCGACTGACAAGGTCGCGAAGGAAATGTTCAAGGCGATGGACGATCTCGAAAAGTCGTCCAAGGAAATGAATCCGATTTTGATCATGTCCGATTCCGGCGCTCGCGGCTCGGCGCAACAGATTCGCCAGCTGGCGGGCATGCGCGGACTGATGGCGCGGCCCTCGGGCGAAATTATCGAGACGCCGATTCAGTCGAACTTCCGCGAAGGCCTGAACGTGTTGCAGTACTTCATCTCGACGCACGGCGCTCGCAAGGGTTTGGCAGACACGGCTTTAAAGACGGCGGACTCGGGTTATTTGACGCGCCGCCTCGTAGACGTGGCCCAGGACGTGATCATCAGCGAGCCGGACTGCGGCACGCTGAAGGGCATCTCGGCCAGCGCGATTGTCGAAGGCGGTGAAGAGATTGAGAGCCTGCGCGATCGCATCGTCGGTCGTACCGCCCTGGAAGATGTAATCGATCCGGTTGAAGGCACGGTCATCGTCGAAAGCAATCAGGAGATCGACGAAGATCTCGCCGCCGAAATTCAGCGTTCCGGTGTGCAGCGCGTTCGGATCCGCTCGGTTTTGACGTGCGAGTCGCGACGCGGCTGTTGCATCAAGTGCTATGGCCGCAACCTGGCGACTGGCCGGGCGGTCGATATTGGTGAAGCCGTCGGCGTGATCGCGGCGCAGTCAATCGGTGAACCCGGCACGCAGCTCACGATGCGTACTTTCCACATCGGCGGCACGGCGCGTTTGGAAGAGTCTTCCAAGCACGAAGCTCGCGTCGAAGGAAAGATCAAGTACGTGGAGATGCAAACCGTCAAGACCCGCAAGGGCGAGCGCGTGGCGATGAATCGCAACGGCGCGTTGACGATTATCGATGAACGCGGCCGCGAAGTGGCGCGTTACCAGATTGTCTACGGCGCGCACATCCTGGTTGAGGACGGCGATTTCGTCGCTGAAGATCAACTGTTGGCGACTTGGGACCCGTTCACCTTCGCGATCCTGACCGAAGTTGCCGGTCACGTAAAATTCCAGGACTTGAAGGAAGGCGTGACTTTCGAAGAAGAGACCGACCAGGTCACCGGTTTGTCTCACATGGTGGTCAAGGATTCACCGGACGAAAAGAAACAGCCGCGGCTGGAAATTCGCAACGCCAGCAACAAGGTCCTGAAGACCTATCAGATGCCGGTGCGCGCTAACCTGATGGTGAATGACGCCGAAGACGTCGAGCCGGGTGACGTCATTGCCAAGATCCCGCGCGAGACGACCAAGACCAAAGACATCACCGGCGGTCTGCCGCGCGTGGTTGAGTTGTTCGAAGCCAGGCGGCCGGGCGAAGCTGCGGTCATGTCTGAAATCGACGGCACGGTCAAGCTGGGCCCCATCTCGAAGGGCAAGCGCAAACTAATCATCACCGGCGATGACGGTGAAGAGCGCGAGTACGATATCCCGCGCGGTACGCACATCAACGTGCAGGAAGGTGACCGCGTCCGTGCCGGCGAAGCGCTTCAGGATGGACCATTGAACCCGCACGACATTCTCCGCGTGTTGGGTATGAATCGTTTGCAGGAATACCTGGTGAACGAAATTCAGGAGGTCTACCGTCTGCAGGGTGTGAACATCAACGATAAGCACATCGAAGTGATCGTTCGTCAGATGTTGCGCTGGGTGAAGATTAAGGAAGTGGGCGACACCGAGTTCCTGCTTGAAGAGCAGGTCGATCGCTTCCGCTTCCAGGATGAGAACGAACGCGTTCGCGGTGACAAGGGCGAAGTCTCTCAGGCTGAACCTTTGTTGCTTGGAATCACGAAGGCGTCGCTCTCGACCGACTCGTTCATCTCGGCGGCGTCGTTCCAGGAGACGACGCGCGTGCTCACCGAAGCGGCGATTTCAGGTCGTGTCGATTACCTGCGCGGCTTGAAAGAAAACGTCATCATGGGACGTCTTATCCCGGCCGGCACCGGCATGGAGTATTACCGCAATGTCGAGATTGAGCGTGATGAAACCATCGGCGAATCTGAACGCGAAGAGGAAGAATTGACTGAGATTCTCGGCGGCGTCGATATTCCGCAACCGGTGGCCCACACCGTCATCACCAGCGTCGCCGAAGCTGACGGCGAGACGGAGGCTGAACCCGAAACAGAGGCCGAAGAGGAGAGCGCCGACATGGTCGGCGACCTCGAGTAGCTCCATTTTTCCACAGCAAAAACGCGATCGGCGAGGTTTTAGCCTCGCCGATTTTTTTTGCCGCTGGCCGCGAATAATCTCGCCCGAATAATTTTGACACCGAAAAAGCAACTTCCGACAAGATTTTGCTTTCCAACTGCCGAGCCCTACGCTACTATGCTCGCGCGAGGTAAGTCCCTTGCCTCGTCCCGACACTCCCTCCCGGCGAGTCGCTCGCCGCAACTTAGTTTTCCCGGCAATTGATTCGCGTGTAGTATTCAGCGCCGCGCGCTGACGGTCATTGGTCTCTTGGTTTTTGCAGTAGGAGGTCTAGCCTTGAAAAGAAGTATCCCCCGTGCCCTCGTTCTGTTGTCTCTCTGTTTCTTCGCTCGCCTCGTAAGCGCCCAGGAAACGTCCATAATCGATGCCAAAGAGAAGGCCGGCACTGTCGCGTCAGAGGCGAAGCTTCCCGAACTCGTGCGCCGCGTCAAGCCATCGGTAGTGTCCGTTCTGACCTATGATTTGAAGGGCGAACCACTGATTAGCGGCAGCGGCTTCTTTGTTCGTCCCGGCGAAGTCGTCACCAACATGCATGTGATCAAAGGCGCGCATCGGGTTGAGATTCACACACTCGAGGGCAAGGGCCGGACTTATCCCGTTGTCGGCGCTCTGGCGATCGATGACGAAGCCGATTTGGCGCTTTTGAAAGTCGACCTGCCGGCGGAACGGTCACATCCGTTGGTTACGACTTCGACACTGCCTGATGAAGGCGAACAGATTTTCGTAATCGGAAATCCCTTGCGGCTCGAAGGTTCAGTCTCTGATGGCATCGTCTCGGCCATCCGTGAAGTTCCCGACCTCGGTCGCATTATTCAGGTGACTGCGCCCGTCTCGCATGGCAATAGCGGCAGTCCGCTTTTCAACATGCGCGGCGAAGTCATTGGGATTGTGACTGTGAAGGTCACCAACGGCCAGAACATAAATCTCGCACTGGGGGTGTCGCGGATAATAGCGCTGCACGGCGGCGAATTGATTTCCTTCGATCAAGTGAGCGCCAAAGGAAAACCAGGGAGTCAGCCCGAAGCGCTGGCCGAGGTCTGGTATCGGGGCGGTATCGATTCGTTGTGGCTCGGCAACTATGACAACGCGCTCAACTATTTTGAGACTGCGGCAAATCGAAATCCGCGGCGGCCCGAGACGTGGATCCAAATCGGCTATTGCAAAGTGAAGCAAGGTCGCAATGAAGAAGCGATTCGCGCTTACAAGCGCGCGATCCAACTGCGGCCGAACTCGGCCGAAGCTTATAACAAATTGGGTGACGCTTACTTTTTCGGCGGCCGATTTACCGACGCCATTGCCGCCTATCAGGAGGCCGCGCGCATCCGCCCGAACGACGGCGAAGCTTATTACAATCTGGCGCTCGCATACCTCGAGACCGGCGATCGTGACGCGGCCTTTGCCCAGTCACGACGCCTCGAATCGATCGACGCTGATTTGAATCGGAAGCTGCTCGCCGAACTTCAGAAATAACCTGGTTCCCCCGAGCCCGACAAGTCGGGAAGGTCGCCT
>DATANL010000468.1:0-7108 GCA_036266295.1 Pyrinomonadaceae bacterium
GCTCCTACCCGCCGCGGCGAAACTGCTGCGCCAACAGAACCTCCCGCAGCCACGCCGGCGCTGCACACCGACGACTAGTTTCAGGGCGTCAGAACTTCCGGAACGTCTTCGGGCAAAGTCAGAATCTTTTCCCATCCTGAATTATCTGCGCGCATCCTGGCGCTCAATTCATCGCGCACTTTCGTGAGCCGCTCGCTCAACGTGCGCGGATAATTGGGCAGATCTGCAAACCGCTCCATCTGATCGGTGACGAAGGTTTTCTGTTTTTCAATCGAGGGAATCGGTGAGTACTGACCGTTGTCCCAGAATGGTTCGATCAATCGATGGATGGTGGCGGCGCCGGGAATCTCAACCTCTTCATCATCCAGGCCGGTTACGTCAGCGACGTAGTTGCCTTTCGCGTCGATACCGCGAAAGACCTGCAGGCACCCGGGCAGCGTCGTCTTATCGAGTGAGTTCGAAGCCTTCAGAGTCGGCAGGCCATTAATCATGCAGGCTTTGAAGATGACGCCGGCGACATGCTTCACTTCACTCGACAGTTTGGTGCCGATGCCGAAGCCGCTGACTTCCGGAAACTCGGCGACGATCTTCGTCACCTTTTCCACGTCGAGATCGCCCGTCAGGTTCGGTCGCAAGTCGTGGAGTCCGTTTGCTTCAAAGAACTCGAGACACCATTTGCCCAGTTCCGCCAGGTCGCCTGAATCGACGCGAAATCCCTTGAAGGCTTTGCGGCGTGCTTCGTTCGAAGTCGCGGCCATCGCCGCATGGACCGCCCCCATGTAGACATCAATCGTGTCGAGCAGCAGCGTGGTGCCGTTTGGGTTCGCATCCAACCATCGTTCGAAGGCAACCTGTTCGAAGTGCTTCGGCTGTCCGGTGCGCGCCTCGATCTCGGGCTCGTACAAGTATTGCAGGAACGCCTGCTGCCAGTAGTGCGCGATGGTGCCGACGGCCGGAATGTCGAGGCGATGCGCGGCTTCCATATTCGAGGTGTCGTTGAAACCGCCGATGAACGCGTACGTGGCAATGTCGACGGCGCGTTCAATGTCGCCGTTCCGCCGCAACGAGAAGTCGGACAGCCAGCGGTTGCCGGCGGCCATGCGAAACTGCATCGCCATGCTCGCGGTGGTCATGGGCAGATCGAAGGCATGTTCGAACTTGATCTCCTGGGCTTGCGTGAGGCCGAACTTGCCCGTGATGTCCGCAATCGGTTGCTGTGGAAACATGATGGTGCCGGGACGGACTGCGCGGATAGTGCCGGCAAACTGGATGTCTTCAATTGCTTTCGCGAACCGTTGCAGGCCGCCGCGATCCTGCTCGAGAAAGCGCAAACGTGGCCGATCGAGTTGGCTGTCGACGAGCAGGCGGATCAAACGTTCGTGCCCGAGTACCGGCGCGAACGGCAGTTTGCGCTGGGTGACATAGAACGTCGCGGTCATCTCACTCAACGGCTGATCGTGAACGCGCGTCACGTTCTTGTATGACGCGTCGCCCATCGCCGCGTGATAGCGATCGAAATTCAGGGTGCCCATTGAGGTCAGATAATACTCCGCCGTTGGCCCAGGCGAAAAGCTTCATCTGTGAGCTTTGGCTCAGATCGGCTTCAATAGTATTCTTACGGCAACCCCTCGGATCGTCACGCGGCATTCACAGCGCGTGATTTCAACTCTCTCCAAAGATTGTCGGAGGATTCAACGCGTATGAAGACAAGAATTGTTTCTTGCGTCGCTGCTTTGTTCGTGTTTTGTGCCGGATTGTGGATTGCGGGATCGGCGGTGTCTGCGGGCGGAGGTAACCGTTGCAGCGATCACTGCGCCGATCGCTTCAAAGTCCAAAAGGACGCCTGCAAGTTGATACCGCTCAAGAACGAAAGAAAAATCTGCGAGAGACGAGCGAAAGAAGCCAAGGACGACTGCAAGCACCGCTGCCGGTGAAAAATAGTGAGCAGTGGGCAGTGAGCAGTTGGCGGTGATCTTCTACGACGCGGCGCCGGCGGCTTTGTCAGCGTTCCCGATGATTTCGGCGCCGACGGCGAGCATCTCATCAACAGCTTTCGCCCCGTCGTCGGGGTTTACGTTGACGGGACGCATTGCGTCGGCGAGAGCTTTGACTTTCAAGCCCTGGCGCGCACCGTCCATCACTGTATGTTTCACGCAGTAATCGGTGGCCAGACCGCCGACCCAGATTTCTTCAACGCCGTCTTCGCGTAGCAGGTCGCCGAGATTTGTGCCATCGAAACCTGAATATCCGTCATCTTCTCCGGAAGTGCCTTTCGAGATGACGGTGATGCGAGGATCGTCCCACAGGTCCGGATGAAACTCGGCGCCGCTCGTGTTCTGAATGCAGTGAAACGGCCAAAAGCCGCCGTATCCGGCGAAGTGTTTCGTTTGCGGCGGATGCCAATCGCGAGTTTTGTAAACGGGTTCGCCGCGATCGAGGAACTCTTTCATAAGTTTGTTCAGGGGCGCGATTACTTCGTCTCCGTGCGCCACCGCCAGCGAGCCACCGGGGCAAAAATCGTTCTGCACGTCAACGACAATCAAAGCTTTCTTTTTTTCTGCAGGCATATATCTCCATTGAAATTGTTTAGAAACCGGACTCGCGCCCGGCTGGCGACTACAGACGCGCGATGCATCTGCTAAACCTCAACACTGCCTTCACAGGTTAGATTAACGCTCCGGCAAAATGGGTGCAAAGCGCGGGAGAATTTTTGTTGACTTTGTGTTTGATTCTCGGTAGAAGCATCCACGCAACGGTCACTTCTGCTGAATCAAAGACACATTCGCTTTAATCGACGATGTTAGTCCGTCCCCGGAGGTTAACAATGACGACAAACCTGCTCCGAATACTATCAGCTTTCGTTTTGGTTTTGGCGGCCACCGCTGTCGGGTTCGCGCAACCGCAGCAACAGAATCTCGAGCCCTTGCGCTGGCGCTACATCGGGCCGGTCGGTAACCGGGTGACTTCGATTGTCGGAGTACCGGGTCAGCCTTATGTCTACTACACCGGATCGGCTTCGGGCGGCATCTTTAAAACGGTTGATGGCGGCATCCATTGGGAACCTGTCTTTGATGCGCAGCCGGTCTCTTCGATCGGTTCATTGGCGGTTGCGGGTTCCGATCCGAACATCGTCTGGGCGGGGACCGGCGAAGCGTGGATTCGCAGCCACATCTCGGTCGGACAGGGAATTTATAAATCGACTGATGCCGGCCGGACGTGGAAGTTGATGGGGTTGGAAAAAACCGGGCGCATCGGGCACCTCGTGATCGATCCGAAGAATCCCGACAATGTTTTAGCTTGTGCGCTGGGCCATGCGTATGGCCCGCAACAGGAGCGCGGCGTGTTTCGCACGACCGATGGCGGCAAGACCTGGGACCGCGTGCTGTTCACGGACGAAAATTCCGGCTGCTCAGATCTGGTGATGGATCCGAGTGACCCGAAGACGCTGTTTGCGGGCATGTGGCCGCTAACGATTCGCACGTGGGGCCGGGAAAGCGGCGGCCCGGGCAGCGGCCTGTTTGTGTCTCGCGACGGCGGCGCGACCTGGTCGAAAATTACCGGACACGGTTTGCCTACGGGCACCACCGGAAAATGGGGATTGGCGATCGCGCGGTCGAATCCGAAAAAAATCTACGCGCTCATCGAAGTCGGAGACGGCACGCCGTATCAAGGGAAGGAAACCGAGATTGGAAAGCTTTGGCGATCGGATGACGGCGGCGCGAACTGGAAGATGGTCAGTTCAGATCGTGCCATGGGCGGTCGCACTCATTACTATTTTCGGGTTGAGGTCTCGCCCGACAACGAGAACGAACTGCACTTTCTGACCAACCCTTACAGTCGTTCAACTGATGGCGGCCTGACCCGCGTCGGCGGCGGCGGCGGTCCCGGTGGCGGCGGTGGCGGCGGAGGTTTTCAAGCGAGTCCGGGCGGCGACAATCACGATATCTGGATCGATCCAACTCAGCCCAATCGCATCGCGGTCGCCAACGATGCGGGCGTCAGCCTGTCAGTAACGCGCGGGCAAAGCTGGCAGCGAATTCAACTTCCGAACGGCCAGCTTTATCACGTCACGGTCGACAATCAGGTCCCCTACTACGTCTACGGTAATCGTCAGGATGGACCGTCCTACCGCGGTCCCAGTCGCACCGGCGGCGGCGGTTTTGGTGGTGGCGGAATTCCTCGCAGCGCCTGGATCAACATCGCCGGCGGCGAGAGCGGTTGGGCCACTCCCGATCCCGTCGACAGCAACATCATCTGGAACAGCGCGTCCGGATCGGGCAGCGTCGGCGGCATCGTCGAAGTCTTCAATCTGAAGACCGGCCAGGCACGCAACGTCGAAGTGTGGCCCGATCAAGCCAGCGGACATATCGCCTCCGATCTTAAGTATCGCTTCATTTGGACCACTCCGTTGACGATCTCTCCACACGACCACAACAAGGTCTATGTCGGCAGTCAATATGTTCATCAAACGACGGACGGCGGCAATAGCTGGCAAGTGATCAGTCCCGATCTGACTTTGAACGACAAGAGCAAGCAGGGTTATTCCGGCGGGCTGACCGGCGACAACATCGGAGTCGAATACGGTGGCGTGGTATTCGCGATTGCGGAATCACCGAAAGCAGCCGGCACGATCTGGGCGGGCACGAATGATGGTCAGGTGCAGCTGACTCGCGACGGTGGCAAGAACTGGACGAACCTTACGAAGAACATTCCCAAAATGCTCGCGTGGGGCACGGTTAGCAACATCGAGCCGTCGCGCTACAACGCCGGCACTGCGTACATCACGGTCGACGGACACCAGGAGAACAATCGCGATCCCTGGATCTACAAAACGAATGATTTCGGCAAAACCTGGAAGCTGATCGTCAACGGCATTCCAAAGTCCATGCTCAGCTACGCGCATTGCGTGCGCGAAGATCCGACGCGGCAGGGTTTGCTGTATGCCGGTACCGAAAACGGAATTTACGTGTCGTATGATGACGGCGAAAACTGGCAACCGCTGCAATTCAATCTGCCGCACGCGCCGGTTTACTGGATTACCGTGCAAGAGCATTTCAACGACCTGGTGATTTCAACTTACGGCCGTGGTTTCTGGATTCTCGACGACCTGACGCCGATTCAACAGATGAACGATCAGGTGAAGAACTCGAATGCGTTTCTTTTCCCCGTCCATCAAACTTATCGCTTCCGGGGCATGACGGTTCCGTACGCTTCATCGGACGATCCGGTGGCCGGGCAGAATCCACCGTACGGCGCCGCCATCAATTACTATTTGAAAACTGCGCCGGCGCGCGAAGCACAGATTAAGATACTCGATGCCGGCGGCAGCACCGTGCAGACGATTCGCGGCACACGCAATGTTGGCTTCAATCGCGTCTGGTGGAACCTGCGCAACGAGAACTCAAAAGAGATTCGCCTGCGGACACAGCCGATGTACGCGTCGGACATCAAGCTCAACAACGATGGTTGGCGGCCTCTGCCGGAGGGCGGTCGCATGACGATGCTGATGCCGCCGGGGACTTACACGGCGAAGTTGATAGTCGACGGGCAGGAAGTCGGCAGCCAGTCCCTCAAGGTTTTGAAAGATCCGAACGACGGCGCCAGCGAAGCCGACATCCAAAAACAGACTGCGATGTTGGTTGATCTGCGGAAGGACCTTGAATCAGCCGCCGATATCGTAAATCAAATCGAGCCGATGCGCGCGCAACTGGCGAAAGTTCGCGCTGAGCATCCCGACCTGAAAGCGGCTGCGGATGAGTTTGAGAAGAAGCTGACCGACATTGAAGACGGCTTGATTCAACGCCGGTACACGGGTCAGGGTCAGGACACGACGCGCTTTCCCGCAGCGATGATCGGGAACATGACCTATCTCGCGAGTGGCGTCGCAGGCGGCGACTTCCCGCCCAACAAGCAACAGCAGGAAGTGCACGCAATGTACAAGACGAGGTTGGCAGCGTTACGCAAACAACTCGACGCCGTCATAGCGACCGACCTCGCGAACTTTAACAAGATGCTGAAAGACAAGAATGTCTCGACGGTGATTTCGGCGGGTCAGTAAGATCGACATTCAATAGCATCGACTATCGCAAGCGTTTCGCCGGCGAACAGTTTGCAGTTCGCATGCAAACGAAATCACGGCGTGCTGCGCCGTTGAGAAACAAATGTGTCAGCGGTAGTGTCTTGCGCCGTTGCCAGACGACGTCAGTTTCAAAATTTGACGAATTGTAGTAGCCTACGCACCTCAACGAGTCTGCTAGTATCAATTTTTTAGCTCGTTCAGCGCACAGCCTCAAGGCGTGGAAGATCTTGCCCATCTTCAATGCCTTGGCCTGATCGATGCCATGAAGAAACTTGCCTTTGCCCTGCTTTATCTGACTGGCCTTACCACGTTCGCCGCCTGGCGTAATCGCAAGCGCGTGGTCTTTCTTTGTTACCACGGCGTGACGGAGCGGTCCCGGCGCAGCCCGACGGACCCAACCGGCTTACACGTAAATCGTCACCGGTTTGCCGCTCAACTCGATTTTCTCGCGCGTCATTATCACTTCCTGTCGCTCGATGAATATCTTGAAGCCAGGCGCACTGGCCGTCGTTTGCCCGACTATTCTCTGCTGCTTACGTTTGATGACGGCTTTCGCAATTTCCTCACAGTTGCAGCGCCGCTGCTGGCGGCCCGCCGCATTCCCGCGACCGTATTCCTGATTACCGGCAATGCTGATTCCGAGGAAGTGCGCGAGACCACCTGGGAACCCCGCGACGATAGCAGTTACCTTTCATGGGCCGAAGCGAGGTTGCTGAAAGAAAAATACCAGGTCGATTTCGGCTCGCACACTTGTTCGCATTCGCCTTTGATGAGCCTCACGCAACCCGAAATCATCCGGGAATTGCGGCAGTCTCGCGAGGACCTGAGCAAGAACCTCGGCATCGAATATCCTGCATTGTCTTATCCGAAGGGTGAACGCTCGCAAACGCTTGCCTCAGTCGCCCGCGAACAAGGATACAGTTGCGCAGTGACTACCGATCGTGGCGCTAACGAAATGGGCCACGATCTTTTTACGCTCGGCCGCACGCTGATCGGTGATGATGACGATGAAATGTCGCTCGCGGTGAG
>DATANL010000469.1:0-2934 GCA_036266295.1 Pyrinomonadaceae bacterium
AAATCAGGATGATCGTCAAAGATCACCCCGAACAGGTCGTACGTTTCACGCTCGTGCCAATTGGCGGTGCGCCAGACACCGGTGACACTCGGCACGTGCGCGTCGTTTTCGTCGAGGACCACTTTCAATCGCACGCGGTGATGCTTCGTGGTTGAGAACAGATGATAGTTAACTTCGAAACGCGGCTCTGCTTCCGGCCCGCGATCAAATCCGCAGACGTCCGAGAGGAAATTGAATTCAAGTCCCGGAGTGGCTTTCAGAAATCCACAGACAGTCGCGATGTGTTCGCGCGGCACGATGATGGTGGTTTCACCGAGAGATTGGACCACCTCGACAACCCACGCGGCATTTTGACGCTGTAACGCCGTCGCGGTTGGCGACGGCGTCGTGCCTGCGTCCGGATTCGTTTGCGGTTCCGGCGCGTTGGCTTGCGGGTTCTGCTGTTCCATCGAAACTATGTTTGAAATCTCAAATCTGAAATTTCAAAATTTGAAACTCAAAACTCGAAACTCAAAACTCGAAACTCAAAACTAAAACGATCGTCTCTTCTCGTGTCGCGACGCAATCGTGTAAGGCTTTGACTGGGCGACATCCGTCTGGCCCAGCGTCGATCCGTCGGTGACCGGCAACGTTCCCGGCGTGATCGCCTCGCGCGCTTCTTCATCGGGCGCGTCGCGCCGTTCGCGAATCGATTCCTTCATCACCTTGTCCTGCAACATCATCACTGCGTGAATCAGCATTTCCGGACGCGGCGGACAGCCGGGCACGTACACGTCCACCGGCACGATCTTGTCAACGCCCTGAACGATTGCGTAATTATCAAATACTCCGCCCGAAGTGGCGCACGCGCCCATGGAAATCACCCATTTCGGTTCGGGCATTTGATCGTAGATGCGCCGCAGCACCGGGGCCATCTTGCGCGAGACGCGGCCGGAAACAATCATTACGTCGGCCTGTCGCGGCGAAGCGCGAAATACTTCCGAGCCGAATCGCGCCAGGTCATTGCGTCCGCTGGTGGCATTCATCATTTCGATCGCGCAGCAGGCCAGCCCAAAAGTCGCGGGCCAAAGCGAAGACTTGCGCGCCCAGTTGATTAACGAATCAAGACTGGTCGTCAAGATTTCCGGCAGCGAGTCAGCTAAGACGTTCTCTAAACCCATAAATGATTAGTTTCAGGTTTCAAGTTTCAAGTCTCAGGCCGCCTTTGATGAACTTGAAACTTGAAACTTGGAACTTGAAACCTTGTTCTCCAAAAGCTTGGCTTCCGCTTCCGCTTCGCGTCGCGCAGTCTCGCTCCAATCAAACGCGCCTTTCTTGATCACATAAATAAGTCCGGCGGCCAGCAGCGCAATAAAGATAATCATTTCAAAGAAGACGAC
The DNA here is from genome assembly GCA_036266295.1 of Pyrinomonadaceae bacterium. Classification (GTDB taxonomy): domain Bacteria; phylum Acidobacteriota; class Blastocatellia; order Pyrinomonadales; family Pyrinomonadaceae; genus UBA11740. The sequence continues at coordinate 1,380 of DATANL010000469.1, forward strand.
GTTGCCGAGTCCGTACTCAGGCGACGACAGCCGGCGAAACACCACGGCCCACGGCACCAGGAAGATGACTTCAATGTCGAACAGGATGAAGATCATCGCAATCAAATAAAATTTGACCGAGAAGCGTTCGCGCGCCGAGCCGACCGGATCTTTGCCGCACTCATAAGGCATGAGTTTGGTGCGGGTCCGCTTGCGTTGACCGACAAACTGCGACAACCCGATGAACGTCCCTGCGAAACCCGCCGCTACGACGAACATCAAAACGATCGGAAGATAGTCAGCCAGATTGAACGTCATCGACTCGTTAGCAGCAAAGTGCAGGGAGCAAAGAGGTCGCTTCGGGAATGATTTCCCGCACGCTCTTTGCGCTTAGCTCGATGCTCTTAGCGCCCATTGCTTGAGAATGATTGTACAAGCAAGGATCGTAGGCCAACGATCCGAGGGTGTCAAGGCGATGAACGCCGAAAATAAGAATTGATTGACCGTCGAAAAATGCGTGTGCTAACTTTCGAATGGCCTTCATGGAGCACTTCTAGCAACCCGACGGCGAGCTTCAAGACACAGAGTGATCACCGGCTACAACACAGACGTTGAATTTGACGGCGTCGTTTACCACGTGCAGACCGAGGACAAAGGTCTGCGCACGCCGCTGATCCTGTCGCTTGTTTATGTGAAGGGCGAGATCCTCGCCGCCAAGCGCGCGCCGTATGACGATCTGATCGCCGGCGGCTTTGACGAAAAGATTCTGGTGCAACGGCTCGAGCGGCAACACAAACTGATCTGCGCTGCAGTTCATGCCGGACGGATTGAAGACTTGAAGCGGATGAGCGGGCGCGAAGCCGTTGCGAACGCGTCTGCGGCAGCGGAGGAGACTCATCGCGAACCGCTGCCTCCCGCGCCGGAACCCGCGCCGGGACTCGCGCCACCGGAACCGGCGCCACCGGAACTCGCGCTGCCGGAACCCGAGCCACCGGTCGAAGCGCCGCCAGTCGCAGAGGCGCCCGCAGCTGTTAATCTCTCTCAGTACGCGTTCGATGCTCCGCTCGCTATTTTCCTGGTTGATGAACCGGAATTCATCGGAGGGGCAAGTGTTGAGCTCAAGATTCTGGTGATGCGCGCGACTAATAATGTGCGGTTGCCGGCGGCAAACGTGAAGGTGATTGTGAAGACGCTGAGCACGGCGTTCTCGCCCGGAAAGATCGAGGCGACCACCGACGAGCGCGGCTTTGCCACGGCGGCACTGAAGTTTCCCAAGTTCCGCAGCGGCCGCGCCGCGGTTCTGGTCCAGGTAGAACATGAAGGCACGCGCGCCGAGTTGCGCCGCATCATCGTGCCGGGCAAATAAACCATCGTGAAGATTCAAATCAACGGGCAGCCGCGCGAGTTCTCGGAAGGCCTGACCATCGACTCCCTTATATCCGATCTCAAGCTTGAGCCCACGAGAGTCGCGATCGAACTCAATCGCAACGTAGTGCGTCGTGGCGACTGGCAGACGACTGTTCTCCACAACGAGGACCGGGTTGAGATCGTTCACTTCGTCGGCGGCGGCGTTTAG
>DATANL010000470.1:0-3925 GCA_036266295.1 Pyrinomonadaceae bacterium
CAGCGCGAAATCGGTCCTGACGATCAAGAATCGTGCGGGACGCGTCTCAGTCATTGCCTCTGACAGCGAAAAAGATAAACCGAGTTTGAAAGCCACTTCTTCGACGGGCGTAGCGGTCGAGCCTGGCGACGTCATTGTCTCGGGTAATGAAATCACAGTGCAGGAGCGGCCGTATCGCATCGACTTGACTGTGCACGTGCCGAAACGGGCGCACGTAAAAATCGAAAGCGAGGCCGGCATGATCGATGTGATTGGCGATCTGGCCATGGCCGACGTCCTCACCAACACTGGAACGATTCATGCCGATGTTCCGACTGAGGCGCTGAAGGTGCGGTTCCAATGGGAGTCAAGCCGGCCGCGATTTCTGAGCGACGTTGAGTTGCCGCGCGTGAAGGAAGGAAAGGCCGGCGCCTTCTCGATCGCCGGGACACTGGGCCCGGAAGCGAAGCCGAAAAAAGATAAGAAACCAAAATCAAAGCCCGCTCCCGAAGTTGATAAACCGGCCAGCGATGGCAGCAGCGACAAAACTGCTGACGCCGCTGAAAATGGATCTGACGGTTCCGATAAGCCTCCCGAAAAACAGCAATTGGTTCAGCTCAATTTTACGACGCAACGCGGAGTGATTCTGCTGAACGTCGATCCGAGCATGGCGCCGAATGATCTGCGCGAGCGACCGTTGACGCAGGCGGCCAAGGCAATCGTGCGCAGCGGCGATGGTCCATTGTCGGACGCAATCCGCAAAATCAATCCGCGCATGTTCGGCGAATATTTGAAGAGCCTGCCACCGCCGCAACGCGAGCCGTCGCTGGTCGCGTCGCGCGCTCCCGGCGAAGTCGTAACGGCAGTGACTCCGCAATTGATGCGCGTCAACGCCAGCGTCACCGATCGCAACGGGCGGGCGATTGCCGGGATGCGGAATGCCGACTTCTCAGTCTATGAAGACGGCGCGCTACGGAACATCGTCGACGTGTCACCGGCAAACGAGCCCTTCAACCTGGTTTTGTTGCTGGACGTTTCCGGCAGCGTCGAGGAGCGGATAGATTTTATTCGCAAAGCGGCGCGTGACTTTTTGCGCACGGCGAGTCCGCAGGACCGCATCTCGATCATCAGCTTTCACGACGACATTCAAATCATTTCTGACTTCAGCAGGGACCGCGCCTTGCTTTCGAAGAAACTCGATGAACTCGATGCCGGCGGCGCCACGGCCTTGTACGATGCGTTGGGTTACACGCTGGTCCAAACTCTAAAGCCGTTGCGCGGCGAGCGCACGGCCATCGTAGTGATGTCCGACGGCGACGATAACAGATCGTTCGTGCCGTTTCCGGCCATCCTCGAAGCCACGATTGAATCGGGGGCGCTGGTTTATCCGCTCTACGTGCCGTCGGGTCTGATTCCTGAATCAAGTGTGCCGATGCCGGCGCTGACGGTTGATCCGATGCGCACGAAATATTTGACGATCACGACGCGAGCGGCTGAAGAAGGCGCGAAGCTCGCCCAGGTTTCCGGCGGCGTCTTTTATTCGATCAAGCGTCTGGACGATTTGCAGAGGGCGTATGATGACATCGTGGCGCAAATGCGGACCGCTTACACAATCACTTACGACTCAAACGCGGGCAGTCATCGCCGCGTACTGGTCCGCGCAAATCGCGATGGCGCGTCGGTCCGGCTCAGTCCGGCAGTGACGGCGCCGCACTGATTTGGAGTGCGCCGGCAGAGCGAAGCGGCGACGGCGTTTTGGATGTCCTGTGAATCGCGATCGTCAATCCAAAGCGGCGTCGCCGCTACGCTTTGCCGCCGCACTCCAAATGCAAGCTGAATCTTCACAAATTGCCGACGACGATCTGCTGCAAGCTGTTTCGCGGGGCGACGAATCCGCGCTCGCCGCGCTTTATGATCGCTACCGGCTAATCCTGTTTGGCCTGATTCTGCGTATATTGCATGACCGCCATGAGGCGGAGGACGTTCTCCAGGATGCATTCTTGCAGGTTTGGCGGCGGGCGAACGATTTCGATCCGGCGCGCGGACGCGCCTTTACCTGGCTGGTCACTATCGCGCGCAGCCGGGCTTTGGATCGTCTGCGAATGCTGGGATCGAGGTCGCGATTTATCGACGCAGACGAGCAAGCCGGCAGCGATCAACTTCTCGATACTGCCGGGGAGTTGGTCAGATCCGAAGCAGGCGAGATCGTGCGACGAGCTCTTCGCGAGCTGCCTGACGAACAGCGGCGGACTCTACTGCTCGCCTATTTTGAAGGATTGACGCAGGCCGAGATTGCCGAGCGCCTGGGCCATCCGTTGGGTACGGTGAAAACGCGTATGCGTTCGGGATTGACTAAATTGAGGGAGCTTTTGCGCGACCGCTCGCGTGATTTAGCTTGATGGAACACAGCGAATATCAAGAGCTGCTGGCTTCGCATGCACTCGATGCGCTCGACGCGCGCGATGGCCAGGCACTGCGCGCGCACCTGGCAACGTGTGCCGAGTGTCGCAATGAATTCGATGAGCTAAGTGATGCGGCGGCGTTGCTGGCCCACGAGGTGGAGCCGGTCGCGCCCAGCGACGACGTGCGTCGCCGAATCATGCGAGACATTCGCAGTCAGCCTCGATCAGCAGATGAAGTGCCGATCGTGCCGTTGAGTCAGGGCTTGTCCGCCGCGTGGCCGAATGTCTGGCGCCTGGCGGCAGTAGTTGCTTTCGTCGCGCTGCTGCTGGGAATAATCGTTCTTTGGCGCCGTGACACAGTTTCTCGCAGAGAAATCGCCGACCTGGCGCGCCAACTCGATCGCCGGCAACGCGAACTCCAGGTCGAACGCGATAATGTGACGCGGCAAACCGAAGCGCTGGGATTGCTGAACTCGCCTGACGCAAAGAAGGTTGCGTTGGCCGGCACGACTACGGCCCAGGCCGCTCGGGCGACATTCGTCTACGACGAAAAATCGCGGAACGGCGTTTTGTTGATTGAAGGTCTGCCGGCCACGCCCGCCGACAAAGCTTACGAAGTTTGGTTCATTCCCAAAGGACTCGCTCCCATTCCGGGCCGAACGTTTACGGTTAACAACAACGGTCGCGCGTTGGTGACGGACAGTCTTCCGGCCGCGGCCGGATCCGCCGCCGTCGTCGCCATCACCCTTGAGCCAAAGAGCGGATCCGCCGCTCCCACCGGACCAATATATCTCGCCAGCCCTGCGAGCTAACTCATCAAGAGTTGTCCACAGATTTCACAGATTACATAGATTACACAGATTACACAGATTACATAGATTACACAGATTACACAGATAAGAATTGAAAACCGCTTGTCGTTTAGAGGCCGGACTTGTCCGGCCATTACGTCCGCACAAGTGCGGACTCTAAACGGGGGACAACTGCTTCTTGTTATCTGCCTAATCTGTGTAATCTGCGTAATCTGTGGATAATTCTCACGCCGAGAAATCCAAACTCGTAACCCGTTGCGTATAGCCTTCAGATTTTCAGCAACACCAAAGCTAAAAGGAGAATTAGAAATGAAAAGGCTGTACACCCTTGTGTTTATCTTGGTCGCTATGTTGGCGGCGAGCTCCGCTGCCTCGGCGCAGATGATGAAAGAGAACCCGATGGTCGGCGGCGCCGCAATGTATCCGACCAAAACCATCGTGGACAACGCGATGAACTCCGCGGAACACACGACGCTGGTCGCGGCCGTCAAAGCGGCCGGCCTTGTCGATACGCTCAAAGGCAATGGTCCATTTACGGTCTTTGCGCCGACCAATGCGGCGTTCGAGCAACTGCCGGCAGGCACGGTCGATAACCTGCTGAAGCCAGAAAATAAATCGATGCTGAACAAGGTCCTGACTTATCATGTCGTGGCCGGTAAGTACGATTCGCAAGCGCTCGCCAAACTCATCGCCAAAGGTAAAGGCAAAGCGAGCCTGAAGACGGTGAGCGGT
>DATANL010000471.1:0-9183 GCA_036266295.1 Pyrinomonadaceae bacterium
GACCAGGCGGGCGTCGGCGGACAGATTCACTATCTGATCGAACGGCCCTCTTATCCGTCCGAGACGCGTTACTACTACGCAGACCTCGACAGCTTGCCTTCGAGAGGCACGCTAACGCCGCTCAGCTTCTACATAAATTTAATTGGAGTCGTGTGGCTGTTCATGGGTCTGTTTGTGATTTTCCGGCAGGGTGGGCGCGCTCCTTTTGTTTTGCACTTTGCTGGACTGTCCATCGTCGCGTTCGTCTTTCACTTTTACACTCCGCTCGGAACCTACAAAGATCTTGATTTGGCGATTGCGTTCCTGCGAAGCGCGGGACTGATTTTGTTTGCGCCGTTGTTTGTACACTTCTGCGCGATTTATCCGAGCCGTTATCACCTGTTTGAGAATCGGCGCTGGCGAACGCTGTTGCTTTATCTCCCGGCATTTGTGCTGCTGGCATTCGCGGTCGCGGTTTTCGCGCACGATTTTTCACCGAATTTTGTTACCAGATTTTATAAAGCCTCTCTCGTCCAGCTGGAACTCGCACTCTTCGCCAGCGCCTTGTTGCTGGTGTTGCGATTCATTCTCAGCAAGAACACAGTTGCGCGCCAGCAACTGAAATGGGTCGTGTGGGGTTCGGTCATTCCGGTGGTTCCCTTCACCTTGCTTTACGTGATCGGGTACATCGTCACGGACAGCCCCGGCACCTTTACCGATGTCGCTACCTACGTCGCGGTCCTGCCGCTGATCCTGATTCCGCTTTCGTTCGGCTATTCGGTCGTGCGCTACCGTTTGATGGATGTCGAATTGGTGGTGCGCCGCGTCGCCGTCTATGTCCTGACCACCCTGGCGATTAGCGTGGGCATCGGCGCCGTCGTCTATCTCATCGGGTTCTATGCTTTTAATGGAAACATTCCGTCGGCCAGTCAATCGATTACTCTGCCGCTAATCTTTTCGGTCTTCGCGATGGCGGTGATCGTAATGATCGCGGCGCCCATCAAGAATTTTCTGCAAGAGCGAGTCGATCGGATTTTCTATGGTCGCCGCTATGACCTGCGGCACAGTCTGCTGGATTTCGGTCGCACAATTTCGGCCACCACCGCGCTCGAACCGTTGCTCGATTCACTCACCCGGCGTTTGCAGGATGTAATGAACATCGAGCGCCTGGCGATATTTATCGAAGATGAATTGGCCTCCAGCGGATATCGGGTCGCGCGCACTGCCGGATTCTCGTCGCCGATTAGCGTGCCGGCGGATTTTCGCGAAATGATTCGCACGCGCTCGGCGGAAACCGGCATCGTGCGGGCTGACGATCTCGAGTTTGCGCCCGAAGGCGATGGCTACGTTCGCCGCGTGCTGCACTACTACGTGCCGTGCGTGGTGCGCGGTCGCATGGTTGCCGTCATTGGTCTGGGCCGTTCGGCCGACGGCGCGTTGTTGTCGTCCGAGGACGTGGAGATTCTGCGCACGGTTTCCGGCTACATCGCGGTGGCCATCGAAAACAGCCTCCTGTATCAGGAGCAACAACAACGCGCGGCCGAACTCGAGCTGCTGAAAGAGTTCAATGAATCGATCGTCGAATCGATCAATGTCGGCTTGATGGCCGTCGATCTCGATGGACGGATCACGCGACTGAACTCTGCCTTTGAAGAAATCGCCGCCGCCGATCGCGACGAAGTCATCGGCCGGAACGTGGAAGATTTGTTCGCTCCCGGCTTCGCTGACACTCTGCATCAGGTGCTCGGCGAACCAGGCTGGCGTTTGGTTCATACGCGGAACATTTACAAACTGCACACGGCCACGGCCGCCGGGCGTTTGCTGGTGCTGAATATAGCGATCGCGCCTTTGTGGGCTGATTCGCAGGAGCAAACCGGCGCCTTGGTTGTGTTCGAGGATGTCACTGAGCGGCTGCGGCTCGAAGACCAACTGCAGCAGCGCGAGAAACTTTCATCGATTGGCTTGCTGGCCGCCGGCGTAGCTCACGAAGTCAACACGCCGCTCACCGGCGTTTCGTCCTACACGCAGATGCTTTTGAGCATGCTGCCGCAAAACGATCCCAAGCACGCGTTGCTCGAGAAGGTCCGGCGGCAGGCTGATCGCGCCACCGACATCGTTAACAATCTGCTGAATTTCTCGCGCACCGGCAACGCCGCCGAATTCACTACGCTGGATATTCACCGCGTGCTGGACGACACGCTGCAATTGCTGGAACCGCAGTTGCGCCGCAGCCAAATCGAAATCATACGTGAATACGACGTGGAGTTGCCGCAGGTAGTCGGGAACTCAGTGAAGCTGCAGCAGGTGTTTACTAATTTGATTCTCAACGCGCGCGATTCAATCGCCAACGGCGACGGGCGCATCGTGCTCGCGACGCATAACGGTGAAGCAGACTCGTTGACGGTCGAAGTTGTCGACAATGGCGTCGGCATCAACCCTGAAGACGTGGCCAAGATTTATGATCCATTCTTTACCACGAAGGGCGTGGGGCGCGGCACCGGTCTCGGCCTGGCTGTAACCTACGGCATCGTACAGGAACATTCCGGCCACATCAGCGTCAACAGCACTCCGGGCCTGGGCACCACATTCCGGATTACACTTCCTACGCGCGATCCTCACACACGTTTGCAAGCTGCCGCGCTCTAGTGGCACAGATCTCGATCTGGGTTGGATCGCTAATTCAGATGGATGCTAATCTGACAGGTATTCAAAAAACGCAAGTGAATTTCTGCTTAGCCCAGGACTGAGGTCCGGGTCATTGATTATGGCGAGAAAAGGATCAGTACTCGTCGTTGATGACGAAGAAATAATGCGCGACGTCCTCGAGACGTTGCTCTCGGCTGACGGCTATCGAGTCGATCTCGCGAAGACCGGCGAAGAAGGACTGGACGCGTACACGAAACGTTCGTACGACGTCGTGCTGCTCGATGTGTCGATGCCGGGCATCGGCGGTTTGCGCGCGCTCGAAGAATTTCTGAAGCTCGATCCCGAGGCGGTGGTGGTGATGATCACGGCCTACGCGACCTTCGATACGGCCATCGCCGCGTGGGAAAAAGGCGCGTTCGGGTGCATCCGCAAGCCGTTTCAGAACGAGCACATAACCGCGCAGGTGGCCGCCGGCGTGAAGCGGCGCCGCAAAGAAGAAGAGCGGCGTTCGTTGCGTCAGGCGATGAGCCGCGAAGTCGATCGCGGCGCGATCGTGGGCCGTTCGGACGTCATGCAGGAAGTCTTTCGCCTCGTCGAGCAGGTCGCCCCGGCGCGCTCAACGATTCTGATTACCGGCGAAAGCGGCACCGGTAAGGAACTGATCGCCAAGGCCATTCATGAATCGAGTCCGCGGGCGACGAAACCCTTTGTCACCGTCAACAGTTCCAACATCCCCACCGAGCTGCTCGAATCCGAATTGTTCGGCCACACCCGCGGGGCATTTACAGGTGCGGTCGCCGCCAAGAAAGGTTTGTTTGAAGTTGCCGACGGCGGTTCGATTTTTCTCGACGAGATCGGCGACATTCCGCCTGAGACGCAAGTCCGGCTGCTGCGCGTGATTCAGGAGCGCGAGTTCACGCCGCTGGGCGATACCAGCCCGCGCCGCGTCGATGTGCGCATCGTTGCCGCGACGAATATCGATCTGCGCGAGGCTGTGCGGCAGGGAATGTTTCGCGAGGATCTTTATTATCGTTTGTCGGTGGTGCCGATTGAATTACCACCCCTGCGTGATCGCCGTCAGGACGTTCTGCCGCTGGCCCAGCACTTCATCCGAAAATATAACGCCGAAAATAGTCGTCAGGTCTCAGAGCACATTGCGCCCGAAGTTTTGTCTCTGCTGGAAAACTATTACTGGCCCGGCAACGTGCGCGAGCTGGAAAACGCGATCGAGCGCGCCGTAGTCATCGCCCCCGGCGACGAAATTTCGCGCGATTGCCTGCGTCCTGAAATAGCCGATCCGCAAGCTGCGCGGGCAGTGGTCCGTGAGGCGGCCGGGGCCGCGTCGTCAATCGACGTCAGCCGCGGCATCAACTTCTATGATGAAGTGCGGCGATTTGAGATCGATCTAATCAGGCGCGCCCTCGATCAGACTGGTGGGCACCAGTCGCGCGCGGCCAGGCTGCTGGGGATGAACCCCACGACTCTTAATTCCAAGATTAAGACCTACAACATCAATCTGCGTACGTGACTTTCGTCCGGGTCCTGGCCGGCTACTTTCCGGTTGCGGCTTTGAGATCGAGCGTGCGAATGATCCGGTGAAGATTGTTAGCGTGGATGCCCAGCGTTTTGGCCGCCTCGGTGTAGTTCCCTTTCGCCTGGGCCAGCGCGCTCAGCACAATGTGGCGTTTGGCGTCTTTCACCGCATCGTCGTAGGTGGCCGGCAGGTTGGCACTGTCGGGCTTGTCAAAGATCCGCCGCGGCAGGTCTTCGATGCCGATCGTGTCGGACGAACCCAACACAATTGCCCGTTCGATTGCGTTTTCCAATTCGCGGATATTTCCCGGCCAGCTATAAGCTTGCAAAAGCGTCCGGGCTTCGGGCGTTATCCCGGTCACCGCGCGCTTGCATTCCTTGGCGTACTTCGCCGTGAAGTAACTCGCTAACAGCGAGATGTCCTCTTTGCGTTCGCGCAGCGGCGGCAACGTTAATTTCACAACGTTAAGGCGGTGATAAAGGTCTTCGCGAAACGTTCCGGCTTTGATCATTTCTTCCAGGTCCCGGTTGGTAGCCGCGATGATGCGCACGTCGAGTTCGATCGGCCGCGTGCCGCCGAGCCGAACAATTTTGTGATCCTGAAGAAACCGTAGCAGGCGGGCCTGCATGGTCAAAGGCATCTCGCCAATTTCATCGAGAAAGACAGTTCCGCCTTGCGCTACTTCGAGCATGCCCGGCTTGCGGCCGACTGCGCCGGTGAAGGCGCCTCGTTCGTGGCCGAACAACTCGCTCTCCAGCAGCGTCTCGGGCAAGGCGGCGCAATTGATCGGCGCGAACGGTTGGGCCGAGCGCGGGCTGTTGGTATGAATCGCATGAGCGGCCAGCTCCTTGCCGGTGCCGCTTTCGCCGCAGATCAGGACCGCGGATTTAGCCGGGGCGACGCGCTGAATAAAGCGATACACCTCTTGCGCGGGCGCGCTTTCACCGATCATGTTGTGGTCGATGGCCAGGGTCGAGCGCAACCGGCTGTTCTCATCTTCCAACCATTCGATCTGCCTCGCGTTTTCGAGCGACACCGCGGCCATGCCGGCGATTCCGGCGAGCAGTTGCAGATGCGCTTCATCAAAGAGAACGATCGGGTCGCTCGTGTCGAGATAGATTGCTCCTAACAATTTCTCAACCACGATCAGCGGCACGCACATCAACGAACTGATTTGCGCCGCGACCAGACTCTCGGCTGACTTCAAAGCCTCGCTGGTCTTGATGTCGTTGGTGAGTACGGCCACCCGCTCACGCATGACGAGGTCGACTACCGTGCGACTGATATGCACGGGATAATTTTCATGCTCGCGATGCTTGCCGTAAACCGACGAAAAATCTTTGGCGCCCTGTCCCAAGACAATGGCGCCGCGATCTGCGGGAATGACTTCGAAAATCGCATCGAGAACTTCTCGCACCAGTTCCTGAGTATGCCGCAATCGATTAATTCGCTGAGCGATGCGCAAGACCACGCCCAGGTCCCGGGCCATACGATCGTTGTCCGGCGCCGCGACCACCGTCTGCTCAGTCTTATTCAGCAGGACTTCCGGACGGAGTTGCTTTGCCGATTCCGTCAGCGGGTTTGAGTCGTCCCAGCGAATCAAATGACCTGAAGTTACTTCATCGCCGTCCTCAATCAGGAACAATAGTTCGATCTTGCCGACCCTGAGTTGATCGGCATGAACCAGGTTCTGCTCCTTGACCGGAATGCCGTTAATGAACGTGCCGTTATAGCTTTCGAGATCCAACAGTCGGAAGTCACCATTCTCGCGCCGAATGACACAATGGCGACGCGAAACCGAAGAGTGATTCAACCAAACCACGCTGGCGGATTCGCGACCGATGGTTGTCTCGTCCGCAGACAGAGGGAACGTCGCGCCCTTCAATGCCCCGTTAATTGTTACCAGTCTTGGATTCATTTGATTGCGTGCAGGCCTGCGCCGGCGGCTCTATTAATATCCCTAGTGATAGCCTTACTATCATTTCTGATATGAAAAAGCCAGCGCCATTTTGAAGAAGTTCGAACAGGTCAGCGAAATTCGCCAGAAAATTGCGTATTTGAACAAGCTTCTGTCCAGCCTTGCATTAGGCCCTTTACGGCACAGCAATCGCAGAGACAGACGCGCGAGAAAGAGCTTCGAACAAGGGGGCTTTAACTTGTAGTTAGCGGCGACCTAACCTCAACGCCGGTTTTGAAATCCTAATCCCCACGCCGACAAGGTGAAGCTGGCAGCGTCCAATACCAGCAGAAGTTCCTGTCAGCTCACCAGGCAACAACCCGAAGTCCCACCCTTCGGGTTGTTTGTATTTTGAGGGCTCGTTCCCACGCCCCGTCCCAATCCATCAAACCAAAAAGAAAAAGGAAGTTGTCTTAAATGATGACTGCGCGTATTTTTGTCCGCAGGAGTAGAAGCTGTGCGACGACGAAAGATCGATGGATGTCCGATAGCTGGCGCGCTGCAGCTGATAGGCGACAAGTGGACAATGCTCGTCGTGCGTGATCTTTGTGCCGGTCCGAAGCGGACGACGGAGTTGCTTGAAGATTTGCATCCGATCAGCAGCCGCACGTTGATGGGCCGTCTGCGGGAAATGGAACAGGACGATGTTGTGCTGCGGAACAACTATGGCGGCCTTCCGCGCCGGGTTGAATATGAGTTAACCGAACGTGGCCGCCGCCTGATTCCTCTTCTGGAGGCCCTGAGGAACGTTGGTCAGGCGCTCGAATGCAATGACTGCGAGGACCGAAAAGAGAGCGCCGGCTATTACTGCGACTTTTGTCCTCACCAGCGCGTTCCGGTTGAATTCACCGGTTACCCCGAACCTCGCGAGCCACCTGCCGAATCAGAACCGCCGCCGTCTCCGCCACGCCGCAAAGACGATTCCATCGTCTTGTTGTAAAGTTGTGTTGGGTTCGAACAGCAGAGGTAAACGACTTAATGCCTGATCCGATTTCTGTCTCGAGAAAATCCGTTTGGCCTTTTGTCGCTGCCGCAGTCATCTCGCTCGTCGGACTCGGCGATGCCATTTATCTCACCATTCAGGATCTAACTGGCCAGAACCTGCGCTGCACCATCATCACCGGCTGTGCTGAAGTTCTGGGCAGCAAATACGCCCACGTCGGTCCGCTGCCGTTGGCGAGCCTGGGCGCCGCCGCCTACTTCACCTTCTTCAGTCTGGCCATCCTGGCTGTCTTCGGTTATTCGTTCGCGCGTCCTTTGACAGCTGTCCTGGTAGCGATCATGTTCCTGACCACGCTGTGGCTTACTTATTTACAGGCTTTCGTGATTCATCATTTCTGCCAATACTGCTTATTGTCGGCGGCTGTTACCACGACCTTGACGGTGATCGTTGCGCTCTCGTTCTTGCTGTCGAAACGTCGTTGAATTCGCGGATCTGATGTGTTGTTGCGCCGCCAACCGTTCTGGGTGTAATCTTCGCGGGAAATAATCGCAATTGAATTAACTCTGCGCGAATTGTCGTACTCGAAAATCAGTATGGGCAGTGTCGAACTGCTGATCAGTTTGGGAGGAACCTATGCTCATCGAATCGACGCATCATGTCGGCTTCATTCTGGGAATGCTCGACAGCGTTTTCAAGGCGCCGAGCGCCGCTGAAATCTCTCACATCATTCTGCGTTGGCTGCACTTTGTCGCGGGCATCACGTGGATTGGTTTGCTTTACTTCTTCAATCTGGTCAATGTGCCTTTGCAGAAGAAGCTGGACGCCGATACCAAGAAGAAGGTGAATCCCGATTTGCTGCTGCCGGCGCTTTGGTATTTTCGTTGGGGCGCGCTGATCACGGTGCTCGCCGGTTTCGGCTATTTCGCGATGTACATCCTGCGTCCCGACGTCGGCCTGGCCAATGCCACCAACGCGAATGTCAGCGGCCGCATAATTTTGATCGTCTGGTTGTTCATTCCCATCATTACGTTCCTCATTGAGTTTCTGATCATCAAGAAGGTGCCGGCGCTGATTAAAGACGGTCGCGTGTTTGCGGTTGTCATGTTGATTCTAATCGGCGCAATGTCCTTCGTGATCATCAAATGGCTCGACGGACAACTGACCGTTAACGGCCAGCACTTTGCCAGCAACAAGACGTTGTCGATTGGCGTTGGCGGCGCGTACGGTTTGATTATGTTGCTGAACGTTTGGGGTATCATCTGGCCGAACAACAAACGTGCACTCAACGCGATGCGAGGCGGACCGCCGGTTCCGCCTGAGTCAGCTCCAGTCCTCGCGCGGCAGGCTTTCATCGCGTCCCGCACGAATACCTGGTTGTCGCTGCCGATGTTGCTTTTCATGGGAACGTCGCACGGCGATTGGTTGATTTTCGGCGGACACTAAGCAGCGATGCGGGCAAGTCCCGTGTCCAAACACAGCGACCATTTTAGAGGGCGGACTGGTTCCGCCCTCTTTCTTTTTCGCCACATTATTGGCTCGGCCTCTCCATCGCTTCGTCACACTTTATCGGGACAATGCGGTCATTAGTTGAAGTGTGCACATTTCGCTTCAGCAATTCTAGGAGGAAAGATATGTCTTCAATCGATGTTTATAAACCGCGGCAGTTCAATCTGAGCAACTTAAAAGGAATTTCCGACAAAACGCTGGAGATGCATTTCAAGTTGTACGAGGGCTACGTAAAAGAGACCAACAAGCTCAACGAAAAAATCTCTGAGTTCGTCAAAGGCGGCAAAGTCGACCAGGACGAATTCGCTGAGTATTCAGAATTGAATCGGCGGCTGGGATTTGAATACAACGGCATGGTCCTGCATGAATATTATTTCGACAACCTCAAGACCGGCGGCGGGACCGGCGACCCAAATAATTCATCTTCGTTTCGCAAAGCGGCGGAACAAAGCTTTGACAGCTATGAAACGTGGAAGGCCGAGTTCATCGGCATCGGCAAGATGCGCGGTGTCGGTTGGGCCATCTGTTACCAGAACCCGACGAACGGCGCCCTTTCGAACCATTGGATCACTCTGCATGAAACCGGGAATGTGGCCGGGTTCACTCCGGTGCTGGTGA
>DATANL010000472.1:0-3451 GCA_036266295.1 Pyrinomonadaceae bacterium
CGAGCACGGTCGCACCCAGCACGTGTTTGATCACGTGGTCCTGATAGGTTGAAGTTTCGAGTTCGGTCCAAATCATTTCCAGAAGAGGTTAGAGATTAGAGGTCAGAGATCAGAATAAAGCCACGCTGCACAAGTACGACCGAAAATTTGGCGCTGGCGAAAGGCTTTGCTGCAAAAGTCAGGTTTTCCTCTGACGACCACGACAGGTTTTCGGTTATGCCCCAAGGGGGCAACGGCCTCAACCCAGGGTTGCCGGCTCGGGCTACCCTGTGTGACGAAAGAAATTTGTTTCAACCGCGATGCGGTTGTGCCTGCTGGGTGCATTGTTCTCGGAGAAAACAACGCAACCGCGTTGCGGTTGAATATCTTCCTACTTGTTTCCCCATGGTAGCCGGACGCGGCAACCCTGGGCTGGAGGCCGCAGTCCCCGTTGGGACATCCCCCCGCGAAATAAAATGCAATTTGACTTTTGAGGCAAAGCCGTCTGGCGACGCTCTTCCTTGCGATTGCATACTTAACGTAGTGCCTTCGTACACCTCGGCAATTGTTAGCCTCTTGCCTCTAACCTCTTGCCTCTAACCTCTAACCTCTAGCTTCTGGCCTCTGACGCTCACTGTTCATATTGCCGCAAGCCTCTTGCGCGAATGAAAACAAAGACTGCGGCGATTACACAAGCGACGCCGCCGGTGACGACCGATAGCGGCGCACCAATCAGCGACGCCACTGTTCCCGCTTCGACTTCACCCAACTGCGGCCCACCCATGAAGAAGATCATATTGATCGAAGTCATGCGCCCGCGCAGCTTGTTCGGCGTGACGAGCTGACGAATGGTTTGCCGCAGGATCGTGCTGACTGCGTCAGCGGCGCCGGTGGCCGCGAGCATCACCATCGACACCCAGAAGACCCGCGACACGCCGAACGCGATCGTCGCCGCGCCGAATAGACCGACCGATACAATTACCGTGAGACCCTGCTTCTTCAGCACCCCAATCCGCGCCATCACCAACCCCGCGACGATCGCTCCGGCCGCGGGCGCGGCTGCGAGAAATCCATAACCGCGCGCGCCCACCGCCAGAATATCGGTGGCATAGATCGGCAGCAGTTGATTCGCCGAGGCGAAAAAGGTCGCCACAAAGTCGAGCGTCATCGTTTGCACGATAATCGGCGTGCGCCAGACAAAGCGCAGACCTTCCAGCAAAGCCTGCAGACTGATTTCGTTTGATTCTATCTCGGATTTTTCCTGCTTCCCGCTGGTATGCATCAACAGCAAACCGATAATCACCGCCACAAATGAAACGGCATTGATCGCGTAAACCATCGCCGGGCCATGGCTGGCAAGCAGGAATCCGGCCAGCGGCGGACCGGTAATCAACCCGATGTGGAACATCAACATGCTCAAGCTGACCGCGTTTGGAAAATCCTTTACCGGCACCAGCATGGGCATCAGAGACTGGCGCGCGGGAGTATCGAAGGCCCACGCCGCCGAGGCAATCGCGGTCAGAAGAAAGATGGGCCACGCGTGCTCCAAACCTTTGAAGCTGATGAACGCGAGTATGGCGCTACACAAAAGCATGATCGACTGAGTCACGACCATCAGGCGGCGTCGATCGACGACGTCTGCCACGACGCCACCCATCAACGAGCACAAAATAATCGGCGCCGCGCGACACGCGCCCACCAATCCAAGGGCCAGTGCCGAACGCGTAACGATGTAGATATGCCAATTGATCGCCGCCAACTGCATCTGCGATCCGATCACTGAAATGATTTGACCTGTCCAGAGCAGACGGAAATCACGATGGCGCAGAGATGAAAATGCGGTCTGGCGCTGGGCCGAATCAGTGGATGAGGCTGGCAAAGGATCAGTCGGCGGCATTCGTAGCAGTGCTATTATTGTCGCCGCATCGATTTTCGACAACGAGCGACGAAAGGATCAAGCTACCAATGCGTTTGACGGTCACTCATTCGTTAAGACTGATGTTGCTGCTCGCCGTGCTGGCCGCGAGCGCGTTTGCGCAACCGCGGACGAAACCGAAGCGCGTGCACGCTCCGGCGACCATTCGAGGTTTGGTGGGCGGTGAATCGAACGATACCTACGTGGTGCAAGTGCGCAAAGGCCGGCAACTGACGGTAGAAATGTCCTGGAAGAAGGAAGATGAGAACACTGCGAGTTTTTCCGTCACCGATTCGCGCGACGGTGGAACGATTTCATTTGGCAAGGAAGCCGACGGCGGCCGCAAGTGGACCGGCAAGGTGCCCAAGACCGGCGACTACTTCATCGAAGTCGTCGCCCATCCATCAGCTCATTATGTCTTGAAAGTGAAATAGAAACCCGGCCGTGAGGGAGGGTGCTTGATGTCGGCACCCTGCGCGAATCCGCCGTGGCCGGGCACGTATTGCGCCGCCGGTGCAAGCTCGCGAAGCGAGCGACAGCGTAAAGCCTGGCGGTGGAGCGAAGCGGAACCCCAGGATCGTAAGTGTTTTAAGATACCAAGCCCGTGGAACGGGCGACAGCCGCATTATCAATTAAGAAGTCGACGGAATGATCGGAGGATAGTCTGCCGCCCACTTCGCGGGCTCCTGATCATTATCATCAATTCTCCCGGGGTTCCGCTTCGCTCCACCCCGGGCTGTACGCCGACACCCGCTGCGCGGGTTTACAACTCACAGCTTCGCCAGAATCGACATCCAACGGGCCCAGGCGTCGTCGTGCGCCTTGCGATTGGCTTTGTACATCGTCATCGCGTCGGCAGCTTTCTTCTTGGCAGCATCGTCCGCGTCGGCCGCAGCAGCCGCGGGTGGCGGACTATTCGGCTCGCCGCCGCGCATGAAGCCGTGGCCGGCGCCTGCGTACGTGACCGGGTCGTACATCTTCTTCAATTCCTTCATCGCCTCGGTCGTCGGCTGGATGGTGGCGTTAACGCGCATGTCGTTCTCGGCATAGAATCCGTAAACCGGCCCGCCAATTTTGCCAAGTGCGTCTTTGTCGACAGCGTAGGGCTGACCCTGCGCGTTGTTGTTGGGCGCAGTACCGTAGAACACGAACGCGGCCTTCAACGTGGGCCGTCTGGTGGCAAAAAGGAATGTCGTGCCGCCGCCCCAGCAGAAGCCGCCCGCGGCAACTTTGCCATTCGCGCCCGGCACCTTTGCCACGTAATCCGCGACCGCATTTAGATCTCCGGCAAGCTGGTCCGGGGTCAGCGCGCGAATGGCCTGACCCACGGCATTGTTACCCGTAGCTGCAATCTCAGCCGTGCCGCCACCATTCGGACCCATACCCGAAAGCAAATCAGGAGCAATCGCGATGTAACCGGCTTCGGCGATCTCATCAGCCATTTGCTGGACCCAGTCGCTCATTCCGAATATTTCATGAATGACAATGACCGCCGTCGCAGTCTTTTTGTTTTCGGGATAGACGATGAAGCTGTTGACCTCTCGCGTGCCGTTCTTC